>JBBQIA010000258.1:0-3557 GCA_038324485.1 Lysobacterales bacterium | reverse complement strand
CAGGATGCGCTCGCAGGTAAGCGCCGATGCCGAGCCACAAGTAATCGAGGCTGCGCGATCCCCAGTACGCGGGGGCTACGAAGCTTCGGCCTAACTCCATGCCCTCAGCAGCGTGCGTTAACGCCTCAGGGCCAAATTCGAAAAGGCTCGCCGTGTAGAGGCCGCTCACGCCTCGCTGTGGCAATACGTCGGCGCCGCGACAGACCCGATACGCGCCAGCCACCTCAAGCGCCTCGGGGTCCCAGAGCACGATGTGTTCGTACCACGTGTCGAAGGCGTCGACGTCGAACGCACGTCCAGTGCCTTCTCCCACCGCACGGAAGCTCAGCTCGCGCAAGCGGCCGAGTTCGCGTAAGAGCACGCTGTCAGACGTCAGTCTCCCGACGCGAATTTGTTTACCGTCAGGCGTTCGCCCGAGATCTCGCAGAGCCAGAATGTCCGAACGCAGCGCTCGACGGTCTGCTGCATACGCCAATGGCGCTGGGTCGGGTGGTGCCGATTCTCGGCGCGTCCCAATCGCGTCCAAGGCCTGACGCACCGAGGCCAAGGCGCGGGCCGCATCGAATCGCGCGCCCTTCGCTTCGACGCGATCAATTCGGCGCGGCATCCCGATACGGATATCCAGCCTCATCCCGCGCGCCTTGAACATCTCTCTTGGCAGCAGGGCGGCCCCGACAGGCCGATAAAGGCTGGATAAACCGTAAAAAAGGGCCGAGTTCTTTGCCTTGATGCGAACGGGCACCACAGGCGCTGCCGACTCACGCGCGAATTTGACGAAGCCCGCACGCCAGCGGCCGTCCTCCACACCGCGCCAAGAAAGGCGAGACACCTCCCCGGAGGGAAAGACAATGATCGCCTGCTCAGCGTCGAGTGCCGCCTTAATGGCACCAAGGCTTTCAACGGTGGGACGTCCGCCAAGAATCTTGAGCGGCAGCAAGAGGTCCGACAGCGCTTCGAATTCAAGCAAGAAATCGTTGGCCAGAATCTTGACGTCACGCCGAACGCTGCCGACCAAATGCAGCAAAGCAAGCGAGTCCACCGCGCCTAGCGGGTGATTGGCGACAATGATGACGCGCCCCTGCTGAGGAATTCGACCGCGCTCAACGTGATCCACCATGTATCGCGCGCCGAGGAACTCCAGCGCTCCATCCACGAAGTCGAGACCGCGGCGATGGCTATTCTTTGCAAGCCATGCATTAATCGAATCAACCCGCGAGAGTCGCTCGATCGCCCTGACGAGGGGTTTAGCGAAGGCCGAATGGCGGCCCTCGAACCAGTGGGGAAAGCGCTCGGCCAGACGTTGCTCGAGTTGAATCACCTAGTCGCCCCACGATGGTTTGCCGCATCGTGATGAAGCGAGGCGACGGCTGTGTTGCCCTCGCATGGCAGTGAGATGACGCCCGTCTCGGCCGTTTTACCGCACGAGGGAGCATCGCTCGCGCTTAACCATTGGCAACGCGCTCCCGCCGAGAATGCGCGCACGGCGGCGGGGGTGTATCATTCGCGCCCATCTTTCCATCCGAATCAAGGGATATAAGACTCCATGAGCAGCTACCTCTTCACCTCGGAATCGGTCTCTGAAGGCCATCCCGACAAGCTGGCCGACCAGATCTCTGATGCCGTCCTCGACGCGATCCTCGCGCAGGACACCCGCGCCCGCGTCGCCTGCGAAACCATGGTGAAGACCGGTGCGGCGATCGTTGCCGGCGAAGTCACGACCACCGCCTGGGTTGACATCGAAGCGCTTGCGCGCGATGTCATCAACGGCATCGGCTACAACAATTCCCAGGTGGGCTTTGACGGCCACACCTGCGCGATCATCAACATGCTGGGCAAGCAGTCGCCGGACATCAATCAGGGTGTCGACCGCAAGAAGCCGGAAGAACAGGGCGCGGGCGATCAGGGCCTGATGTTCGGTTACGCCTGTGACGAAGCGCCGGAATTCATGCCGGCGCCGATCTATTACGCGCACCGTTTGGTCGAGCAGCAGGCCAAGGTTCGCAAGAGTGGCAAACTCAAGTGGCTGCGTCCGGACGCGAAGTCGCAGGTCACCCTGCGCTACGACGGCAACGCCATCCTCGGTCTCGACGCGGTGGTGCTGTCAACTCAGCACGATGACGGCATCAAGCAGAAAGACATCATCGAAGGCGTGATCGAACACATCTTCAAGCCGGTGCTGCCGAAAGAGTGGCTGGCCAAGCTGCCGAAGTCGAAGATGCACATCAACCCGACCGGCAAGTTCGTCATCGGCGGCCCGGTGGGCGACTGCGGCCTGACCGGCCGCAAGATCATCGTCGACACCTACGGCGGCATGGCCCGCCACGGCGGCGGCGCGTTTTCGGGCAAAGACCCGTCGAAGGTCGACCGTTCAGCCGCCTACGCCGCGCGCTACGTGGCAAAGAACATCGTCGCGGCTGGCTTGGCGCGCAAGTGCGAGGTTCAGGTCAGCTACGCCATCGGCGTGGCCGAGCCCACCAGCATTTCGGTGACCACCTTCGGCACCGGCGTCATCGACGACGCGCTCATCGAGAAGCTGATCCGCGCTCACTTTGACCTGCGCCCGTTTGGCATCACCAAGATGCTCGATTTGGAGCACCCGATCTATCAGGTCACCGCCAGCTACGGCCACTTCGGCCGCAAGCCGAAGGAAGTGACCTACACCGGTGCCGACGGCAAGAAGAAAACGGCCACGGCGTTCTCGTGGGAGAAAACCGACCGCGCTGAGGCTCTGCGCTCGGCGGCGGGCGTCGGCAAGGCCAAGGTCAAATCCGATAAGAAGAAGTAATCCGGCCCATTCGGCCTACCGGGGCAGCCTTGGCCACCCCAACCCGGCAAGACCTGACGGCCCGCGAAAGCGGGCCGTTGGCGTCTGGGCGGCACGAAAAATTGTGGCGCCCTTCATGCTACCGCCATGTCGTCACGGTAAAATGCGGGCTTCCCGCCGAGGGGCGCTGCACGCCACGCGCAATGCGTGGCTCAGGCTCGGTGGATGTCCTTAACGGACAGGTTCTTGTGAAACGGCGCTCGTTACCTGAAATCCCAGCCGCTTAACGCGAAGCGCCTTTTGCCGGCGGGAAAACCACGCTAACGGAGTTGCCACGATGAATGCTGTTGTCAAAATGCCGATCGACTATAAGGTCGCCGATATTTCCCTCGCCGAATTCGGCCGCAAGGAAATCGACATCGCCGAGCAGGAAATGCCGGGCCTGATGTCCATCCGCCAGAAGTACGCCGCCGCGCAGCCGCTGAAGGGCGTTCGCGTCACCGGTTCGTTGCACATGACCATCCAGACGGCGGTGCTGATTGAAACCATGAAGGACCTCGGCGCCGACGTGCGCTGGGCCTCGTGCAACATCTTCTCGACGCAGGATCACGCTGCGGCCGCCATCGCCAAGGGCGGCACGCCGGTCTTCGCGTGGAAGGGCGAAACGCTGGAAGAGTATTGGGACTGCACCCTTGATGCCGTGACCTTCCCGGCTGGCAAAGGTCCGGAGCTGGTTGTGGATGACGGCGGCGATGTCACTCTGTTGATTCACAAGGGTTTTGAACTTGAGAAC
>JBBQIA010000257.1:0-3557 GCA_038324485.1 Lysobacterales bacterium | reverse complement strand
CGCGAATTATACCGGGCGCTGGCCGGAGTCGAGAGCGAAGGATTCGAGCGGCTGCGGCCACTGAACCGAGGGGCGATGCAGGTGCCAGCCCTGAACCCGGGCGATGCCGTTTTGCTGGCAAAGCGTCAGCTGAACGCTGGTTTCAATGCCCTCGGCCACCACTTCGAGTTCGAGTGAACGGCCCAAGGCCGCAATGGCCAGGGCGATCGCGTTGCCGAAGCGGTCACCTTCGCCCATGAAGCTGCGATCGATTTTCAGACGGTCGGCGCGCAGGTCGCGCAGATGCGAGAGCGACGAATAGCCCGTGCCCAGGTCGTCAAGCGCGATGCGCACGCCGAGCGCACGCAGGGCGTCAACGGTGTCGCTGGCCCGCGCTAAGTCGTGCATCGCGGCGGATTCGGTGACTTCGATTTCGAGCAAGCGGGCGGGAACCCGGTTGCGCCTTAGCTGGGCGTCGACGGACGCGGGCAAGCCGGCATCCATCAGCGACGCGTTGGAGAGATTCATCGCTACGGGAACTTCCGGCAGGCCGGCATCTAGGCGCTCGCGCAGCGTTCGGCAAACGCGATCAAGTACCCAGGCGTCGATGTCCACCATCAGTCCGCCGCGCTCGGCAGCAGGCAGGAAACGTCCGGGTGGCAGCACGCCCTCAAACGGATGACGCCAGCGAATGAGCGCTTCGACACTGTCGAGCGCGCCATCGGCGGCGTTGAAAATGCCTTGGAATTCGAGGAACAGCTGGTCTTCGCCGAGGGCTCGATACAGGGCGCCCACGATCTGCACTTCATCGGCATCGGAGCGAGCCTGCTCGTATTCGAAGCGCAGCATGTGCATGCCGGCCGCCTCGGCTTTTTCCTGCGCTAGGCAGGCCGACGCCAGCAGGGTGCTGGGCGATTCGTGCTGCTGGCGCACTGCGTAGCCAAAGCTGACGCCCACCGGGTGGCCGAGGGTTTGCGCCACGCGCTCCACGTCGCGACGCCGGGCCAGAACCTCCGCATCGGCCAAAGAACCATCGGCGGTGAGCGCTAGCGCAAGGCGATCGCTGTCCACGCGCCCGGCGCAGAGCTGGTGGTACAGGCGCCCGCTCATCAACGCATCGGCGAGGCGTGACTGCGCTTCCAGCACCCACGTGGCGCCGAGATTGCGTTCCAGCAGGGCGTATCGATGCAGACGAACCGTCAGCACCGTGAGCGCAGCGGTGGGGGGCACGTCTTGTTCGATGCGACGCAGCAGGCCGTGGCGATTGGGCAGGCCGCTGGCTTCATCGAAATACGCCATGCGCCGCGCGCTTTCCTCGCGCGCAGTGGCTTGGGCTTGGGTGCGTTCTTGCAGCCAGACCAACAGGGCGCTGGCGAGCATCAGCAGGCCGATCAAGCCGCCGAGTTGGAACCACACGCTGACGTCGAGCGTGGGGGCCAGTACGGTGGGTAAAAAGACCGCCAGCACATTGGCTGCGTTTGTCAGCGCCAAAGCCGCCAAGGAGCTGGCAACCAGCCAACGGCCAAGATTAAGACGGCCCTTGCGCCGAAGCAGGACCAAGAACACGGCGGCAGCGGCGTAGACGAGCGTACTGATGATGGCGCGACCACCCACCCGCAGTCCGTTGCGCAGCGACGCGCCATCGATATCGAAAGCACCCGGCAGCACCATGGCGAGGCCGCCCACCACGGACATCACGCCAGCGGCGAACAGCCATCGGCGCTTCAGGGGGCGATGCAGCACGATGGTAGCCAAACCGATCCAGAGCAGACCGAGATGAAGCAGGTTCATGCCCTGCGAGAGGGCGCTGAGGGCGGTGCGGGTGAGCGTCCAGCGTGGGCCTGCGTCGGAGAGGAAGAACGCACCCAGTGCCGTGATGAAGTAAAGGCCCACCGCGATAAAGCTGATGCCGAGAATCTGCTTGGTGAGCTGCAGGCGATGCTCGCCGATATTAAAGGCGATCGCGCCCATGACCAGCGCCACAAGCGCTTGCAAAACGGTCAGCAGGGTGAGAATCGACATGGCATCCATACCCGGCTGAGTCTCGGGCAGTGGGACGCTGCTGGGAAGGGCTGCGTGCCGCTGAAACCATAAAACTGAGTCAGTCTGCACATCCGGCACCCGAGCAGGACTTCCGGCAGGGCTGCCAAATCGGTGCTCGGGCTAGACTCGGGCGGTGTATTCACACCCTCACCCCGGAGCTTTTTAATGCGTCGACTTCCGATTGCTGCCGCCGTTGCGGCCACCCTGTTTGCTTCTGCTGCCATGGCCCGCGAGGGCATGTGGGTGCCGCAGCAGCTGCCTGAGATTGCCGGGCCCCTCAAAGACGCCGGGCTGGAACTGGCGCCCGAGCAGCTGGCGGATCTCACCGCCGACCCGATGGGGGCGGTCGTGGCCTTGGGCGGCTGTACCGCCAGCTTCGTGTCTCCGAATGGTCTGGTGGCCACCAATCACCATTGCGCTTACGGCGCCATCCAGCTGAACTCCACGCCCGAGAAAAACTTGATGGCGCTGGGCTTCAATGCCGCCACACCAGCGGATGAAGTGTCGGCCGGCCCCAATGCGCGCGTTTTCGTGATGGACCGCATCACCGACGTGACGGCCGAGATGCAGGCGGCGATGGCCGATGCGACGGACGGATTGTCCCGGCAGAATGCCGCTGAGGCCCGCCAGAAGGCCCTCGTGGCCGAATGCGAAGCCGAGGCGGGCTATCGCTGCACGCTGTATTCCTTCTTTGAAGGTCAGACCTTCCGCCTGTTCCGGCAGATGGAAATCAAGGATGTGCGCCTCGCTTACGCGCCGCCCTCGTCCATTGGCAACTACGGCGGTGAGATCGACAACTGGATGTGGCCGCGCCATACGGGTGACTTCACGTTCTATCGCGCTTACGTCGGCCCGGATGGCAAGCCCGCCGCTTTCGCAAAAGACAACGTGCCGTTTCAGCCCAAGCATTGGCTGAAGCTGGCCGACCAGCCGCTGGAGGCTGGCGACTTCGTCATGGTGGCCGGCTATCCCGGACGCACCAATCGCTATGCGCTCTTCGATGAGTTTCAGAACGTCGCCGGCTGGCAGTACCCGGTCGTGGGCCAGCACTTGAAGAATCTCGTCGCCATTGTCGAGGCGGCCGGCAAAGCCGATGCCGATGTGGAAGTGAAATATGCGACCACGATTCGTGGCTGGCAGAACGCGATGAAAAACTGGGACGGCCAGCTGGAAGGCTTCCAGCGCATTGGCGCGCAGGCCACCAAGCAGGCGGAAGAAACCGCGGTGCTGGATTGGCTGAAGGCCGGCGCGGCCGGTGCAGAGGGCTTGGACACGGCGAAAGCCTTGGCCGCCCATGCCGCCCTGGAAGCGCAGGCCGCTGCGAGCCGCGAGACCCGCGAGCGTGATTTGATTCTGGGCCAGATTGGCAACACCGGCCTGCTCAGCAGCGTGCGGCAGATTTATCGCTTGGCGGTCGAAAAGGCCAAGCCGAACTTAGAGCGTGCGCCAGGCTTCCAGCAGCGCGACATGCCGGGTATCGAGGGCGGCCAGCGTCAGCTTGAGCGCCGCTACGCCCGCAGCATGGAAATGACCCT
>JBBQIA010000256.1:0-3558 GCA_038324485.1 Lysobacterales bacterium | reverse complement strand
TTCATTCGCTTGGCGCTGATGAGCCGGCGCTTGGGCCTCGACACTATCTTGGTGATTGAGAAGCCCTCGGAAGTGGCGCTGATCATCGAAGAGTCGCGCGCGCTGGGCGTGGCGCCGGTCGTGGGCATTCGCCTGCGTCTGGCCTCGCTCGGTGCGGGCAAGTGGCAGAACAGCGGCGGCGACAAGGCCAAGTTCGGCCTTTCGCCGCGGCAGGTGCTGGATGCGGTCGACAAGCTCAAGGCCGCTGGCTTGGGCGACAGCGTCGCCATGCTGCATTTCCACATGGGCTCGCAGATCAGCAACGTGCGCGATATCGCCAGCGGCATGCGCGAGGCGGTGAACTACTTCGTCGAGCTGTCCAAGCGCGGCTGCCCGATCCGGCTGATGGATGCGGGCGGTGGACTGGGCGTGGATTACGAAGGCACGCGCTCGCGTAGCTTTTGCTCGATTAACTACGGCCTCGACCAATACGCCTACACCCTGCTGCAGCCGCTGGCCGAAGCCTGCGCTGAGCACGGGCTGCCGCAGCCGCGCCTGATTACCGAAGCCGGCCGCGCGATGACGGCGCATCACGCGGTGATGGTCGTCAACGTCTCGGAAGTGGAGCGCGCGCCGGAAGGCGCCGTCGGCGAAGCCTTGCCCGGCGAACCGGCCGTCATCCGTCATCTGCGTCAGGTCCAGGCCGAGCTCGACGTTCGTCCCCCGGTGGAGCTTTTCCACGAGGCGCAGCATCACTTGGCTGAAGGGCAGGCGCTGTTCGCGCTGGGCCAGCTCGGCGTCGAGCAGCGTGCACAGTTGGACGACCTGTTCTACGCCATCGCTCATGCGGTGCGGAAGCGCCTGTCGGCGGAAGAAAAAAGCCAGCGCCCGGCGCTCGACGAATTGAACGAGCGCTTAGTCGACAAGTATTTCGTCAACTTCTCCGTGTTCGAGTCGATTCCCGACGTCTGGGCCATTGATCAGGTCTTTCCGATCGTGCCGATTGATCGCTTGGCCGAAGAGCCGACGCGTCGCGGCGTGATTGCGGACCTGACCTGCGACTCCGACGGTCGCATCGACACCTACGTGGAAAGCGAGGCGCTCGACACCTCGATGGCGCTGCACGCGCTACGCCCCGGCGAGTCGTATTTGCTGGCCATCGCCATGGTCGGTGCTTATCAAGAGACGCTTGGCGACATCCACAACCTGTTCGGCGACACCGACACGGTGGCCGTGCGCTTGGACGGCGAGGGTGGCTACACGCTCGACACTCAGCGCCACGGCGACACCACCGACGTGATGCTCGACTACGTGGGTTATCGCTTGGACGACCTGCGGGCGCGCTATCGCGAGAACGTCGATGCGGCGGGCCTTCCTGCGGACACGGCGGCCGAGTATCTGGCGGCGCTAGAGACCGGGCTCACCGGCTACACCTACCTGTCTGAGGAGCCGCTGGAATGAGCGCCGTCACGTTGGGGCGAGTTGCCGTTGGATTCATCGGCTTAGGCGCGATGGGGCATTCGATGGCGGGACACTTGGCCGATCGCGGGCTGCTGGTGGCGGTGGGTAATCGCACGGCGTCGAAAGCGCTGGCTTTTGCGGCGGCGCGAAATACTGCGTCAGATCTCGCGGCGTCCGCGGCGGTTGAGCCGGATGCCTTGCGCATTCCGATTGCGGCGAGCACGTCGTTCGCGGAATTTACGGGCTGTCACATCGTGGTGCTTTGCGTCTCGGCAGACGCCGACGTGCTCGAAAACGTCGATGGGCTCGCGGTGGTGCTCGCACCCGGCGCCATCGTCATCGATCACAGCACGGTGTCGGTCGAAACCGCACGCGAAGCGGCGAAGCGCTTGGCCGAACGCGGCATCGATTTTCTCGATGCGCCGGTGTCGGGCGGCGTCGAAGGCGCGCGCAACGGCAAACTGTCGGTGATGGTGGGCGGAGAGCAGACCGTGTTGGATCGCGCTCAGCCGGCGCTGTCGGCATACGCGGCGCGCATCGCGCTGATGGGGCCGACCGGAGCAGGGCAGGCCACCAAGGCGGTGAATCAAATTCTGGTGGCCGGCATCAACGAGGCCGTCTGCGAAGGACTCGCTTTCGCGGAAAAATTAGGCCTCGACGCCGAGCGTCTGCTGCCCACGCTGATTGCGGGCGCGGCGGGCAATTGGTTTCTGGAGAAGCGCGGCGCCACGATGCTGCGCGACGAGTTTGCGCCCGGCTTCAAATGCGCGCACATGGCCAAAGACCTGCGCATCGTGCAGGCCATGGCCGAGGCCACGGGCATCCAGCATCCGGTGATTGATCGCGCTTTGGCCGACTACGCGGAACTGGAAGCGCGCGGCGACGGCGATCTCGATACCTCGGCGCTGATTCAACTGAAGCGCTGAGCCCTCTCGCGCTGAACGACTCAGCGCGAGGCCAAAGTCAGCGTGCCGGCGTCGCCGCAATGCCTGCCTCAGTCAGCGCAGCTTGCGCGCGCGCTAGCGCGTCGGCATCGGCGTAGGGCCCCAGCCGCACGCGGTGCAGGGTTCGGCCATTCGACTGCACGCTTTCGATGCGGGCGCTCTGACCCAGCAGGGCGAGACGCGCACGCAGCGCTTCGGCATCGGCGGCATTGCTAAACGCGCCAGCCTGAAGTTGGCCGGCCGATGGCGCGGCCGCGGCTGCAGCGGTAGGCGCTGCGGACGTTGCGGGTACAGCCGGCGTGGCAGCAGCAGGCGCTGACGTCGTCGCTGGCGTTTCGGCCGCGGCACTCGATTCACCCGGCAATTCGACTTCTTTGCCCGGAAGCACGGTGTAGAAGTCGAAGGTCGGCTTCGGCTCGTCGCTCAAAGCCTGCGGCTCCTGCGCCACGGGTTCGCGGTCGCGCGCTGGGGTGGGCGCCTGCGCCTGCGGGTTGGGCTGCGGCAGCAGCGCATCCAGTCGGTCGCGATCGCCAAAGATCAGGTAGCCGGCCGCGAGCGCCAGACCCAGGCCAAGGCCCACCACCAGCACCAGACCGGTCTTTAGGCCGCCGCCTCGCTTGGCTTGGGTTTTTCCGCGACGTGCTGCCATTACATGCTCTCCGGAGCGGTGACGCCCAGCAGGGTCAAGCCGTTGGCCAAGACCTGCCGCGTGGCAGCAGACAGCCCCAGCCGCGCGTGACGCAGCTCTTCTTCGGCTGAAAGGATGGGCTGGGCGTTATAGAACGCGTGATAGCTGGCCGCCAGTTCACGCAGGTAGTTCGCCACAATTTGTGGGCCGCGATGTTCTGCAGCGGCCTGCACGATTTCAGGGAAGCGCATCAGCTCGGTGATCAATGCGTTTTCCTGCGCCTCGACCAATCGGCCGCGTGCGGCTTCGGCAGCGCTGCGATTCCAGGTCAGGCCCTTCTCCCCGAGCTGGCGGAAGATCGAGCAAATTCGCGCGTGCGCATATTGAATGTAATACACCGGATTTTCGTTCGACTCGCTTTTGGCGAGGTCCAAGTCGAAATCCAAATGCTGATCGTTGCCGCGCATCACGTAGAAGAAGCGTGCGGCGTCGCTGCCCACTTCCTCGCGCAGCTCGCGCAGGGTCACGAAGCTGCCGGCACGCGTC
>JBBQIA010000255.1:0-3559 GCA_038324485.1 Lysobacterales bacterium | reverse complement strand
AGCCAATCCAAATCGGCAGCGCGGCGCGACCGCCATATTCGCCGCGTCCGAGCGGGGTGAAGTCGTCTTTGCCGACCCAAACGGTGGTCGCAAGGTCGCCGCCGATGCCCGAAAACCAGGCATCGCGATGGTCATTGGTCGAGCCGGTCTTGCCGCCGATGTCGTCCCGGCCGAGCACGCGCGCCGCCGTGCCCGTGCCGCGCCGCACGACGTCCAGCAGCAGGGAGCGAACCAGAAACGCGGTGCGCGGGTCGATGGCGCGCGGTGCAGTGGCGTTCTCAGGCGGTCCAAACCGATCGGTGCGGTTCTCGTCACTCACCGTGATCGGCGCGGCGCCAGTCGTCGTCTGTGCCACAACGGGCGTCGCCGCAATGCTTCCGAAGTTAAAGCCGTCGACGACGCTCGGTTGAGCGCCGGTTCCCGCTGCCGTTCCTGCGCACTGCGGGCAGGCGCGAGGGGCGTGCGCCGCCATCACGATGGTGCCGTGGCGATCTTCAACCTGAGCGATGAACCACGGTTCGATGCGGTAGCCGCCGTTCGCGAAGGCCGCATAGCCTCGAGCCACCGACAGCGGCGTCAGCGACGAGGTGCCGAGCGACATCGACAGGTTCGGCGGCAGGCTTTCCGGAGTGAAGCCAAATTGCGCGATGTAACGCTGCGCGAATTGCACGCCGATGGCGTCCAGCAGGCGGACCGAAACCAGGTTGCGCGACTGCACCATGGCCTCGCGAAGGCGCATGGGGCCGGCGAAGTCTTCCTTGTCGTTCTGCGGCCGCCACACGTTGCCCGCGCGGTCACGGAACACCACAGGCGCGTCGATCACGATGGTCGCCGGTGAATAGCCACGATCGAAGGCCGCGGCATAGACGAAGGGCTTGAAGCTGGATCCCGGCTGGCGCTGCGCCTGGATGGCGCGATTGAACTTGTTCTGAGCAAAGCTAAAACCGCCCACCAATGCACGAAGCGCGCCGGTCTCGGCTTCCAGCGACACCAAGGCCGACTGCGCCTGCGGGAGTTGCGCGAGGACGGGCAGCCCTTCCGCATCGCGTCGCAGGCGGATGACGTCGCCCGGGTTCAGTGCCTGCGCTGGCGTGCGTCGGGTCCAGCGCATGGCCGCCGCGGAAAGCGTCAAGTCGCCATCTTGCGCGGTCCGCAGAAGCGCCTGACTGGCGTCTGCCGACACCACCACCGCCGTCTGCAGGTCTGGAATCGTCGCGAAGCCGCTCAGTTCGCGGCGAAGGCTGGCTTCGTCCATCCCCTGCGCATCCTCGATCCGACCCTCCGCGCCGCGCCAGCCGTGGCGCTGGTCATAGTCCATCAGGCCATTGCGAACAGCCGTCACTGCAGCGTTTTGATCGGCCGAACGCAGGGTCGTCGTCACCTTGAAGCCGCTGGTCAGGGAATCGGCGCCGAAGCGCTCTTCCATCGCTTGCCGCACCATTTCGGCCACATAAGGCGCGTCCACCTCGACCGGAGGCTCGTGGGGTTTGGCCTGATTGGGCTCAGCGCGCGCCGCAATCAGCTCTTCGGCGGTGATAAAGCCGAGTTCCTGCATGCGCGGCAGCACGTACTGATCGCGGCGCTGCATCGCCCGAGCGGGGTTGCTGATCGGGTTTGCGCTGGATGGGAACTTCGGGATGCCAGCCAGTGTGGCGGCCTCGGCAATGCTCAGCTGATCAAGCGACTTCCCGTAGTAGAACTCGGCCGCCGCCGCCACACCGTAGGCGCGATTGCCGAAGAAAATCTTGTTCAGGTAGAGCTCGAGAATCTCGTCCTTCTCCAGCTCCTGCTCCATCTTGATGGCGAGCAGCATTTCGCGAAATTTGCGCGTGTAGCTGTACTCGTTGCTCAGATAGAAGTCGCGCGCCACCTGTTGGGTGATCGTGCTGCCGCCCGGAACGCGCGTCCGGTCCGTCGAGAGAATCAACCAAACGGCGCGAAAAATGCCATTAAAATCAAGGCCCTCGTGCTCATAGAAGCGAGCATCTTCGGCGGCAAGGAAGGCATTCTTGAGCCGGTCGGGAATGGTGTCGATGGGCGCCGGGTAGCGGCGCGTCTCGCCGTACAGCGAGATCAGCTTGCCGTCCGCCGAGTAGATCGACAGCGGCAGTTGCAGCTCCACCTCGCGCAACTCGCGCACGTCCGGCAGCTGCGGCCAAGCGGTCCAGATGACGGCGGCCACCGTCAATAATCCGAGCAGGGCCAGGCCAAAGCCGGCCAAGACAAGGCGTCGGAACCAGCGCAACCAAGGGCGCATCAGGGGGTGGCCTCGTTCGGGAAGGGGGCTGAGTATACGGGGGGGGAGAGGGGTCCTGGCAGGGCGTTTCGACCCCCATCAGGACCTGCGTTGTTAAGGGGGCGTTGCGGTTGACACAGTTTTCTGCTTTTAATGTGCCGGCGCATCAATCTCACGTAAGCGCCCGTGGGCAGGGGAGAAACAGATGGGTTTGTTCAGTCCATCCAAGGTTCCGATGGTCGGAATTGACATCAGTTCGACGGCAGTGAAGCTGCTGCAGCTGAGTCAGGTCGGCAATCGGTACCGGGTCGATCACTATGGTGTTGAGGCACTTCCGCCGAACGCCGTGGTCGAAAAAAACATTGTCGAAGTCGAGGCGGTAGGCGAAGCCATTAAGCGCGCCCTCACCCGCTCCGGCAGTAAGGTGAAGCACGCCTGCGTGGCCGTGTCGGGCTCGGCCGTGATCACGAAGGTGATCAGCGTGTCCGCCGACTTGGACGACGACGCTATGGAAGATCAGGTGCAGCTCGAGGCCTCGAACTACATCCCATTCCCGATCGACGAAGTGAGTCTTGACTTCGAAGTGCTGGGCCCGGTGCCGTCCAGCCCAGAGAACGTGCACATCATCCTCGCCGCGTCGCGCACCGAGAACGTCGACCTGCGTCAGCAGGCCCTCGAACTGGGTGGCCTGACGGCAAAGGTTGTGGACGTCGAAGCCTTCGCGCTCGAAAACGCCTTCAAATTGGTGGCCGAACAGCTCGGTGTCGGCAAGGACGCGATTGTGGCCTTGGTCGACATCGGTTCGACGATGACCACGCTCAACGTCATCCGTAACGGTCGCAGCGTTTACTCGCGCGAACAGGTGTTCGGCGGGAAGCAGTTGACCGACGAAATCATGCGGCGTTACGGCATGAGCTACGAAGAAGCCGGCGCCGCAAAGCGTCAGGGTGGCCTGCCTGAGAGCTACGAGCCGGAAGTGCTCGAGCCGTTCAAGGAAGCCATGGTTCAACAGGTCAGCCGATTGCTGCAGTTCTTCTACGCCGGTTCGGAATTCAATCGCGTCGATCAAGTGGTGCTGGCTGGTGGATGCGCCTCGATCGCCGGCGTGGACCGCATGGTGGAAGAGCACCTTGGCATTCCGACCGTGGTCGCCAACCCGCTTGCCAACATGGGTCTCGGACCGCGCGTTCAAGCGCATGCGCTGCAGCAGGATGCACCCTCACTCATGATCGCCTGCGGCTTGGCCCTGAGGAGCTTCGACTGATGGCACGCATCAATCTATTGCCGTGGCGCGCGGAGCGTCGCAAACAGCGACAGAAAGAC
>JBBQIA010000254.1:0-3583 GCA_038324485.1 Lysobacterales bacterium | reverse complement strand
GGCGGCGCGCGATTTCTGCGCCAGGCGCGCGATCAGTTCTTCGACCTTCTTGCCGACGATCATCATCATGTCGGCGAATTCGTCGATAAACACGACGATGTAGGGCAGCGCCTCCAGCGGACGCGGCTGCTCGCCGAGTTCGGGATTGGGCTTGAATAGCGGGTCCATCAGCGGCTGGCCAGCGTCCTGCGCGTCTTTCACCTTGCGGTTGAAGCCCGCCAGATTTCGCACGCCCACGGCGCTCATCAGCTTGTAGCGGCGCTCCATCTCGGCGACGCACCAGCGCAGGCCGTTCGCCGCTTCTTTCATATCGGTGACGACCGGCGCGAGCAAGTGCGGAATGCCCTGATAGACCGAGAGCTCGAGCATCTTCGGGTCAATCATCAGCATCCGAACTTCTTTCGCCGAGGCCTTGTACAGCAGCGATAGCACCATGGCATTCACCGCCACCGACTTACCGGAGCCGGTGGTGCCGGCCACCAGCAGGTGCGGCATGCGCGCCAAATCGGCGACCGTGGGCCGGCCGGCAATGTCCTTGCCCAAGGCCAGCGTGAGCGGGCTCGCGGCTTTGTCGTATTCCTTGGAGCGCAGCAGTTCGGAGAGAAAAATCATCTCGCGCTTGGTGTTGGGAATTTCCAGGCCCACCACCGACTTACCCGGAATCACGTCGACCACGCGCACCGACTTCACCGACAGCCCGCGAGCGATGTCTTTGTCGAGGGAATTGATCTGGCTGCCCTTGACGCCAGGCGCGGGGTCCATCTCGAACCGAGTAATGACGGGGCCCGGATAGGCGCCCACCACCTGCACATCGATGCGGAAGTCTTTCAGCTTGAATTCGATTTGCCGCGACAGGGTTTCCAGCGTCTCTTCGGAATAGCCCTTTTCCTGCACCTTCGGCTCGTCGAGGATCGAGAGCGGCGGAATTCCGCTCGCGGATACCGAGTTAAAGAGCGGAATCTGCTGCTCGCGCTTGGCCCGATCACTTTTTTCGACCACCGCAGGCGCCGGCGCTTCAATGTGCACTGGCTCGCGTCTCGCGCGTTTTTGCGCCTCGACCTTACGGACTTCGCCGCGCTCTTCGCGCATCACCCGCGTGCGCTGCCATTCGGCAGCTTGATCGCGACCGGAGCGCGCGCGCTCAATCAGCGCCAGCACTCGACCGCCAATCCACTCCATCACGGCGAACCAAGACAATCCGGTCGCCAAAGTGACCGATGCAAAGACCAGAGCCAGCAGCAGAAGGTGCCCGCCCATCATCCCGAGGGCCTTCGCTACGGACTGCCCGACCAAGCCGCCCAGCACGCCGCCCGAGGCCGCCGGCAACGACGGCGCATCGCCAAGCCAAAGTTGAAGCAGGCCCGTGCCGGCCACCAGCACGCCAACGATGCCAACGAGACGCAGCGCGGGACCGAAGTCGATCTGACCGTCGCCGTCGCTGTCCATTCCGAACAGCGCGACCCAGACCACACCACCCAAAATAAACGGCAAGCCATAGGCCATCCAGCCAAAGAGCCAGAAGGCCAAGTCGGCGATGTGCGCACCGGCCGGCCCGCCAAAGTTTTGGATATCGCCCAAGACGCTGCCGTCGCGGGACCAGCTGGGGTCGGACGGCGAGTAGCTCACTAAGCTGGCCAGCAAATAAAGCAGGGCCGGCGCCGCTACGACCAGCGCCACTTCTCGCCACAGCTTCTGTCGTCGGTCCAGTGCTCTGCCCTCCAGGCCTTGTTTCAGCATGCGTCCACGCCCCGCGGTGCTATGCCGCAGGGAGTGTAGCGCGGGGTCAGACGACCATGTCCTTCAGCGCGGGGTGAACAATCTTTCCGTTTTCCACGTTGATACCGCGAACCAAGGCGCTGTTGTCGCGCCATTCGCCCGAAGCCAGCTTCTGCACCCACGGCAGGATGGCCGCACAAATCGCCTGCGAGGAGGTCTGCGGCACGGCACCGGGCATGTTCGTCACCGCGAAGTGGATGATGCCCTCCTCGATATAGGTCGGCTCTTTCCATGTCGTCGGGCGCGTGGTTTCAAAGCAGCCGCCCTGATCGACGGAAATATCCACCAGCACGCTGCCGGGCTGCATGCCCTTGATCATCTCGCGGGTCACGACGTTCGGCGCCTTGGCGCCAGTCACCAGCACGGCGCCAATGACCAAGTCGGCGTCGCTGAGTTCACGCGCCACGGCGTCTTCATAGGGGTACAGCGCGGTGACGTTGGGGCCGAGCGCCATCATCTGCGCCATGCGGTCTTGACGCTTTTCAAACACCACCACATTTGCGCCGCTGGATGCCGCCAAAGCCGCTGAATTACCGCCGGCTGCGCCAGCACCCAAGACCACAACTTTGCCGCGCTCGGTCGACGGCAGGCCGCCCAGCAGCTTGCCCTTGCCACCCATCGGCTGATGCAGGTAGTGCGCGCCAACCTGCACCGCAATGCGACCGGCAACGATCGACATCGGCGTCAGCAGAGGCAGATCACCGCCTTCCAACTCCACGGTCTCGAACGCCACGCCGGTCAGACCGATGTCCAATAGACGCCGCGTCAGTGCGGGCTCGGCGGCTAGGTGCAAGTAGCAGAACAGCAAATGATCTTTGCGAAGGTGCTTCAAGTCGCCTTCGATGGGCTCTTTCACCTTCACGACCAACTCGGCCTTCGCGTAGAGGCCGGCTGCATCCGGTGCAATGTGCACACCGAGTGCCGTGTACTGCTCATCGCGAAAGCCGCTCTTTACGCCCGCGTCTTTTTCAAGCCACACCTCATGACCGCGACGCACGAGATCGGCGCAGGCCGCAGGAACGAGGGCGACGCGCCCTTCGAGGGTTTTGGTTTCGCGGGGAATACCGATACGCATGGGGCTGGGCTCCGAGAGAAGCGGCGCAAGGCGCCGTCCAACGATGAAGCCGCCGTGAGGCGGCTTGGGATGTGCAGGGTGACAACCTTGATTTGGCGGGGGGCGACCCCCAAGCTTTGCAGCCTGCATGCAACGCGCTCTGCTGCGCTGCACCGCCCGCCTCGATGTTGGAAAAGTATAACGACATGACCGCCCCCAAGCATTCCCGCCTGCTCATCCTCGGCTCCGGCCCCGCTGGCTATACCGCGGCGGTCTATGCCGCTCGTGCCAACCTGAAGCCGGTGATGGTGACGGGCCTGCAGCAAGGCGGCCAGCTAATGACCACCACCGAGGTCGACAATTGGCCCGGCGACGCCCACGGCCTTATGGGTCCGGATTTGATGGCGCGCATGCAGGCCCACGCCGAGCGTTTTGACACCGAAATTCTGTTCGACCACATCCACACGGCGGACCTGCAGTCGCGTCCTTTCGTGCTGAAGGGCGATAACGGCGACTACACCTGCGACGCCCTCGTGATCGCCACTGGCGCGAGCGCAAAGTATTTGGGGATTCCGTCGGAAGAGGCCTTCAAGGGTCGCGGCGTGTCGGCTTGCGCGACCTGCGACGGTTTTTTCTTCCGCGACCAAGAAGTGGCGGTAATCGGCGGCGGCAACACGGCCGTCGAAGAAGCGCTCTACCTCTCGAACATCGCCAGCAAGGTTTACTTGGTGCACCGCCGCGACACGCTGCGAG
>JBBQIA010000253.1:0-3590 GCA_038324485.1 Lysobacterales bacterium | reverse complement strand
CCCGAATGCGCACGGCGGCCTCGGCTCCCAAGGGGTACATCGTCTCGACGCTGGGTGTAAACAGCAGGTCGCAGCCCGCCGCCGCCAGGCCTTCGGCATCGGCCTCCGGCGTGCGCGGATAGCGGCCGAAGTCGTCGTTCGGGCCGAACTGCGTGGGGTTAACGAAGATACTGGCCACCACCTTGTCGGCGTTCTGCCTCGCCCGCTCGATCAAGGAAAAGTGGCCGGCGTGCAAATTGCCCATGGTGGGCACCAGCGCAATGCGGTGCCCTTGGTCGCGCCAGCCCGAGAGGTGCGCGCGCAATTCAGCGATGGTGCGAACCGTGCGGATCATGCGTAGGCGTGCTCGGGGCCGGGAAACTGACGTGACCGTACCGCATTCGCGTAGGCCCGGAGCGCGCCGGCAATCGACCCGCCCTCGGCCAAGAAATCTTTGACGAAGCGCGGCCGATGCCCCCCGCTGACGCCCAACAGGTCATGCAGCACCAAAATCTGACCGTCGCAGTCGACACCGGCGCCGATGCCGATGGTGGGAATCTCGGAAGCGGCAGTTACCGCCGCTGCCAGTGACGAAGGCACGCACTCCAGCACGAGGGCCGTTGCACCGGCTTCCGCAACCGCCAGCGCGTCGCGTCGCAGGGCCTCAGCCGCTGCCGCTTCGCGACCCTGCACCCGATAGCCGCCGAGGCGCAGCACCGACTGCGGCGTCAGGCCCAAATGCGCGCAGACCGGAATCTCCCGCTCCACCAAGAAGCGAATCGTCTCCAGTTTCGGACCCGCGCCTTCCACCTTCACCATGGCCGCGCCACCCTCTTTCAGCAGGCGAAGGGCGGCGTCCAGAGCGCGCTCTGGCGTGGCGTCCGCACCGAAGGGCATGTCGGCCATCAACAAGGCCGAGCGCAATCCGCGCGACACCGCGGCGCAGTGGTAGACGACGTCACTCACCGTCACCGGCAGGGTGCTGGTATGGCCTTGCACCACCATCCCCAGTGAATCGCCCACCAGCACCACGTCCACGCCTTCAGCATCGAGCGCAGCGGCGAAGCTGGCGTCATAGGCGGTCAGGGCCACAATCGGCTGGCCCTCGCGCTTCATTCGGCGCAGTTCGGGAACGGTGACGGCAGGCCGCGAGGGCGTCGCATCAGAGGCGTACATGGCAGGAGGGAGGCCTGAGAAAGCGGACGCTTAAGGTATCGCCTCGACACCCGAGTGATCCAGCGAAGCGCAAAGATCGGAAACGCGACCCAGCCCCGGCAGCTCGAAATTCGACGCGATGTCGGCCCAAGGCACCAGCACAAAGGCGCGCTCGGACAGACGCGGATGCGGCAAGGTCAGTCGCGCGCTGTGCCATGCGAGCCCCTCAATCGCCAAGATATCGAGGTCCAAAGTTCTCGGGCCCCAGCGCGTCTCGTCATCGCGACGCCGCCCCTGCGCGCGTTCCACGGCCTGCAGGACATCCAGCAAAGCCTCTGGCGCAAGCACGGTGTCGAACTCGGCCACGGCATTGAGAAAATCCGCCTGCGCTTCCAGACCCCAGGCGCGAGTGCGGTAGCGGCGCGAATGACGCCTTAGCGTCAGGCCAGGATCGGCATCCAAGGCCGCTAAAGCGAGATCAAACGATATGGCCACATCGCCGACATTGCCGCCTAGGCCAATCCAGCAGCGGCGCGCAGCTTCAGTCAACGACACCGCGAGACACTCAGCCGCCGGCGGGCTTGCGCGGGCGCCGACGACGCCGGCGACGCGCAGGCGCACCGTCGCCTTCGACATCTTCACCGGGCATGGCGTCATCATCCGCACCCGCGTCCAGCGGGCGCAGCGCGACGGCACCGGCCATATCCAGCTGGGCCTCTTGCCAGAACGCCAGATCGGCTTCGAGTTCCGGGGACAATCGCGCACGCAGCTCGAAAAAGTCGAAGGCCGCGCGGAAGCGAGGATGCGACAACGTGCGCAGAACGCGCTTCTTCTGCCGCAGCGCAAATCGCGGCTGCAGCATCCAGATTTCCTGCATGGGCAGGGAGAAGCGACGCGGCAGCGCGATGCGCTTGGCCTGATGAAGGGTGACGCGGTCCGCAGCGCGCTGCTGCGCCACGACCGGCTCGACACTCTGCGACTGCAGGCGTGCCAGTTCGCGACAGTAGGCCGGCCACAGCAGCACGGCATACAGAAACGCGGGCGTCACCGGCTTATCGGCGTCCACGCGCTGGTCGGTGCTTCGCAGGCCGTCGATCACCATCTGGCGAAGCAGGCCGCTGCGGTTCGTGCGCAAGGCTTCCGCCGTCTCTGGCAGGAAGGCCGCCAACAGATCTTGTTTTTCCAGGCCGCGGAAGCTTGCTTCAGCGTGACCCGCCATGAACATCTTCAGCGACTCGTCGAACAGCCGCGCCGGCGGCGCACCCGCCAGCAGGGGCGAAAGTTCCGCGATGGGCTCGGCGGCGCTCGGGTCGATGCTGAAGTCTAGCTTCGCCGCCAAACGCACGGCCCGCAGCATGCGCACCGGGTCTTCGCGGTAGCGCTTCACCGGGTCGCCGATGAGCTTGAAGGTGCGCGCCATCACGTCGGCATAGCCGCCAACGTAGTCGCGAACCGAGAAGTCTTCGATCGTGTAATACAGCGCGTTGGCGGTGAAGTCGCGCCGCACGGCGTCGTCCTCGATCGTGCCGTAGACGTTGTCGCGCAACAGACGGCCACCGTCTTCGGTTTCGCGATCGCCGCTGCCGTCGTCATCGTTGGCGCGGAAGGTGGCTACCTCGATAATTTCGCGTCCGAACACCACGTGCGCCAAACGAAACCGGCGGCCAATCAATCGGCAGTTGCGAAACACGTCGCGCACTTGCTCGGGCGTCGCGTTGGTGGCGACGTCGAAGTCTTTGGGTTGGCGGCCGGCCAGCAAATCGCGCACCGCGCCGCCGACGAGATAGCCCTCGTATCCCGCGTCGCGCAGACCGTAGAGCACCTTCAACGCGGCCGGACTGATGTTTCGACGCGAAATGGGATGCGCATCGCGCGGAATCACCAAAGGGGCGACGGCAGCAGCAAGGTTGTCGGACATGGGTCGGTGGCGTTTCCGGCTCGGATGAAAGTGTCTGGAGATGGTCCAGCGAATCCGCTATCCTACCGGACTCGCAGGAAGCGACCAACCAAAGCTCCCTTCGTCTAGAGGCCTAGGACGTGGCCCTCTCAAGGCTAAAACACGGGTTCGAATCCCGTAGGGAGCACCAATTCCCGCGAAGCCCGGCCCTGCCGGGCTTCGTTTTTTCAGGGCCCCGCGTTCGCCAAGCAGCGAACACAGCGCTACCCTTACCGCCTTCCGATTGCAGCGAACACCATGCCCTTCGTCGTTACCGAGAACTGCATCAAGTGCAAGTACACCGACTGCGTTGAAGTCTGTCCTGTCGACTGCTTCCACGAAGGTCCGAACTTCCTTGTCATCGACCCCGACGAGTGCATCGACTGCACCTTGTGCGAGCCCGAGTGCCCGGCCAAGGCGATTTATCCGGAAGACGACGTCCCCGCAGGCCAAGAAAGCCTGATCGCGCTGAACAAAGAACTCTCGGCCGAATGGCCGGTGATCACCACGCGCAAAGACC
>JBBQIA010000252.1:0-3596 GCA_038324485.1 Lysobacterales bacterium | reverse complement strand
TGTCGCTCGATCAAGTGCAGGTCGAAAACCTCGTGCCGAACGCCTTGCTCGAACTGCCGCTCGATGAGTTCATGCAGCGCCTCAATGAATTCGATGCGCCGATGGCTGAGCGTTTGGCCGCTGCAAAAGCCGAGGGTTGCGTGCTTCGTTACCTCGCCGAAGTCGACGCCAGCGGGAAGGCCAGCGTGGCGCTGCGCGCTGTCGAGGCCTCGCATCCAGCCGCCTCGGCGCAGGGCACCGACAACCTTTTCGCCTTCCACACAGCGCGTTACCACACGCGCCCGCTGGTGGTGAAAGGTCCGGGCGCCGGCCCCGATGTCACCGCCGCGGGCGTCTTCGGCGACATCCTCAGCATTGCGGCACACCTTGGGGCAAAGCTATGAGGCCCGATTCGGCGCGCGCTTTTGCGCCGGCCAGCAGCGCCAACTTGGGGCCGGGCTTCGACCTGCTCGGCCATAGCTTGGCGGGATGGCGCGACGAGGCCAGCGTGCGGCGCATCGACACGCCCGAAGTGCGCATCGAAGGCATCGAAGGCGTAGTGACGCGCCTGCCCGAACGCGCCGAAGACAACACCGCAGGCGCCGCGCTGATCGCGATGAGAACGGCGCTCAAACTGCCTTTCGGCTTCGCCATTCGACTGCACAAAGGCATTCCCTTGGGCTCGGGACTTGGCGGATCGGCGGCCTCGGCCGTGGCGGCGGTGGTCGCGGCCAATGCGCTGCTCGACGCACCCTTGCCGGCCGAAGCGCTCTACCCGTTTGCACTGGATGGCGAGGCCGTGGCCAGCGGCAGTCGCCACGGCGACAACATCGCGCCGTCCTTGCTCGGCGGCCTCGTTGCCGCCTTCGACCCGGCACACGCCCGTCCGCTTCGATTACACGCCCCTGAGTGGCTCTACACCGCCGTCGTGCATCCCAATGTGGTGCTGGAAACCCGCCGCGCTCGCGCCGCGCTGGCCGCGCCTTACGAGCTGCCAGCCATCGTCAGCCAAACGCATCACCTCGCGGCGCTGTTGATCGGCCTAGAACGCGAGGACGAAACTTTGATTCGACAAGGCCTGAACGATGTCTTGGTCGAACCGCGCCGCGCTGGCCTCATCACTGGCTTTGAAGCGGTAAAACAGGCCGCACTGAACGCCGGGGCGTTGGGCAGCAGCATCTCCGGCGCAGGGCCGAGCGTGTTCGCGTGGTTTCGCGGGCCTCGCGATGCCGAAGCCGGCGGTGCGGCCATGCAGGCGGCCTTCGAGCGCGCTGGTCATCGCACGTCCCTGCTGGTGTCACCCGTGGCCGGACCGGCCGCTGGGCTGCTTGAGGCATAAGGAGCCATCCATGCCATTCGTCTCAACTCGCGGCCGCTCACCGGCCCTGCCCTTCAGCGCTGCACTCGGCGCCGGCCTCGCGCCGGACGGCGGCCTCTACGTGCCCGAGGCCCTGCCGCGCCTCTCTGAAGCCGCCATCGCCGCGCTACCAGACACGTCTGTGGCGGAAACACTCTCCGCGCTGCTTCGTCCACTGCTGGGCGACGATCCGCTCGCGGCACAGCTGGACGCGCTGTGCGCCGAAGCGGCGAGCTTCCCGATTCCGCTGGTCCCGCTGCTCGGCGATGGCGATCATCTGCTGGAACTGTTCCACGGCCCGACGGCCGCTTTCAAAGACCTCGCTGCGCGCTTTCTGGCCGCATCGCTGACCGCGCTTCGGCGGGATGACGCCCCGGTGCAGACCGTCTTGGTTGCCACATCGGGCGACACCGGCGCGGCTGTCGGCGCCGCCTTCCACGGGCGTGTGGGCTTCCGCGTTTTGATTCTTTATCCGGAAGGAAAAGTCTCGCCGGCTCAAGCCCACTCACTGGGTTCATTCGGCGGCAACGTGCGCGCCCTGCGCGTCTCGGGCAGCTTCGACGATTGCCAGCGGATGGCGAAGCAAGCTCTCGGCGACACCCGACTTCGCGCCAACGTGCCACTGCTGACCGCCAACTCCCTCAGCCTCGGTCGTCTCCTGCCGCAGATGGGCTACTACGCGCTTCACGCGCTGCGCTTTGAGCGCAAGCACGGCCGCCGTCTCGGCTTCATCGTGCCCAGCGGCAACTTAGGCAATGCGGCAGCGGCCTTGATCGCTCGCGCCATGGGCCTGCCGATTGGCGAGCTCATCTTGGCCACTAACGCCAACCCCACGCTGTCTGAGTTTCATGCCGGTGCGCCGTATCAGGGCCGCGATGCGATGCAGACCCTTGCTAACGCGATGGACGTCGGTGCACCCAGCAACATCGAGCGCCTGTTTTGGCTGGCGGGTAGCGAAGCAAAGGCCCGTAAACTTGTCGACGTGCAGCGCGTCGACGATGAACGCATTCGCAACACGGTCGCAACGGCAGAAGCACGGCATGGCGTGGCGCCCTGCCCGCACACGGCCTGCGGACTGGCGGTGCTGGAAGACCTTCGAGCGCGCGGTGACATTCGCGATTGGGCCGTCGCCGCCACGGCACACGCCAGCAAATTTCTCGACGTCGTGGCGCCGCTGCTGACCCACACTCCCGATGTACCGCCCGCCTTTGCGGCGCTGCTGGCCTTGCCATCTCAGGCCGATGCGATCGCCGTCGATGACCGCGCGCTTGCGGCCATTCTTCGCGACAGCTGGGTTTAAGTGACCCGAGTTAAATCACGCCCAGCGCAGCGATGTAGCTCCAGAGCAGTTGTCCGGCCAGCACCAGCAGCAGCAGCCACGTGCCGAGCGTGCCCCAGAAGCGGCCAATGCTGGTTCCCGCCGAACCCGACAGCCCCAGCGCATGCAGCAGACGCGCCAGCACCAAGACGATGCCGCAGGCATGAACAAAGATGACGCCCGCGCCATTGTTTTCCGCGATCAGCAGCATCACCAAAAGCACCGGGATGTACTCAATGGCATTGGCCTGAGCGCGAATCGCGCGCGCTAATCCTGCATCGCCACCGTCACCCATGCCGACGCGAAGCCGACGACGGAGCGAGACGATGCGAAACGACAGCATCAGGATAAGCAGAGCGCAAAGCGCGGCGTACAGACCAGTGATCATCAGAGCAATCCATCCTTCCAAGGGCCGGTAATGGCCACGGTAAAACCGGGGGTGTAGACGTTGACGAACAGCCAGTCGCCGTCGGGCGAGAAACAGGCGCCGGCGAACTCACTGTTGCGCAGGTCGCCATTGAAACCGCGGAAGTTCTCGTACACGCCATTGTTGCGCGCGAACTCGAAGATACCGCCGGTGGGCGTCAATCCAAACAGGGACTGCGCCTCTTTGCGATAGCTGTCCTGGCAAAGAATCAGGCCACCGCGCGGCGAGAGCGCGATGTTGTCGGGGTAGTACAGGGTTTCTTGCGCCGGCGATTCGAAAACCAGCTGCAGCGATTCGGTCGCCACGTCGTAAGCCCAAACCTGACCGCAGCCGGCGTCGCCGCCGTTGGTCGAGGTGAAGTAAATGGTGTCACCCGCGGCATAGCAGCCTTCCAGCCGGGTGAATGCGCTACCACCATTCGCCAGACCTTCGCGCACATTACCGTCGCCCTTCGCCTCCGGACCAAGACCGTCTTCGGGATGCTCGATGCGCACCCAGCTCACCTTGAACTGGTC
>JBBQIA010000251.1:0-3598 GCA_038324485.1 Lysobacterales bacterium | reverse complement strand
CGTTGCGGCCCTCGATCAAGAACTCGATTCCGCCGCGTTCAGCGAGGGCGACGGCCGCACGCCGGGCACCTTTGTTCGCGAAGGCGGCCGGTTTCAGATTGCGACGCGCGGTTTTCGCGACGTCGACGGGCCGATCGACCCGGCTCGCGCCGAAGTGCTGATCGTCGGGGAGCGCGTGGCTTCGGTGCGCCGAACTGATGGCGGCGGCCCCGGTTTCGTTCTTGACCCCGCGCGCGTCGCGACCTTGTACGGGGCGAAACAAGAAGAGCGCGAACTGCTTCGCTTAGAGGACGCGCCGCCGCTGCTGGTGGCCGGTCTGCAGGCCGTCGAGGATCGTAACTTCAAGCATCACCATGGCATCGACCCCTGGGGCGTGGTGCGCGCGATGTTCGTCAACGTGCGCGAAGGTGAACTCGCACAGGGCGGCAGCACCCTGACTCAGCAGCTGGTTCGCAGCCTGTTTTTGAGCAATGCCCGAACCGCTTCGCGCAAAGCAAAAGAAGCGGCGTATGCGCTGATCATTGAGGCGCGATTCGATAAGCGTCGCATCCTCGAGACCTACCTCAATCAGGTGTACCTCGGGCAGCAGGGCGGCCAGAGCATCCACGGCGTCGGCGCCGCCTCGCGGTTTTGGTTCGGCCGCGATGTGAGCAGCCTTCAGCCGCACGAGATCGCCCTGCTGGTGGCCATCATTCAAGGGCCGTCGTATCACGACCCGCGTCGGCATCCCGAGCGGGCAAAGGCGCGTCGCGACCTGGTGCTGGGCGTGTTTCACAACACCGGCCTGCTGACCGAAGCGCAGCGTGATGCCGCGCGGCGTCGGGGTTTAAGCGTGCTGGCCCGTCCGGGTTTGGCGCGCAATCGCTATCCCGGATTTCTCGACCTCGTGCGTCGTCAGTTGGCCAGCGACTACGATGCCGACGCCCTGACCGGCGCTGGCCTCACCGTGCACACCACGCTGGCGCCCTCGGCTCAGCGCGAAGCCGAAGCGGCCGTCACGAACGCCCTGAAGGCCTTGGATCAGCCGAACCGCCCCGACCTGCAGGCGGCCTTGGTCCTCACCGACGCGCAAACCGGCGACGTGCGCGCCATCGTCGGCGACCGCAACGCCAATCAGCCAGCATTTAATCGCGCGCTGGACGCGCGGCGACCGGTGGGTTCCCTGTTGAAGCCCATGGTGTATCTGCTGGCCTTGGCCCAGCCGGGGCGCTGGTCTTTGGCCTCGCCGGTGGACGACGCGCCGATCGACATGGCCCTGCCAAACGGCCAGCGCTGGGCGCCGAAGAATTCGAACGGCCAAAGCCACGGCGTCCTGCCGCTGCAAGACGCACTGGTCTACAGCTACAACCAAGCCACGGTGCGACTGGGCATGGACGTGGGCCCCGATCGGCTGGTGGCGCTGCTGAAGGCGCTGGGCGGCATCGAGGCCGAGCCCAATCCGTCGCTGATTTTGGGCAGCGTCGACCTGTCGCCGTTTGCGATGGCGCAGGCGTATCAGTTTCTGGCCTCGGGCGGCCGCATCCAGCCGCTTCGCGCGGTTCGCGGCGTGCTCTCGCCCGAAGGCAAGCCCGTAGCGCGCTACGACGGCCGGAAGGACGCGGCGCAAGACGGCGACGCCATCGCGGCGCGCTTGGTGACCCTGGCCCTGCAAGATGCGGCAAAGCGCGGCACCGCCCGCGCGCTGGCCAGCGGCCCGACTGCGCGTCTTGCGGCGGCAGGCAAGACCGGCACCAGCAACGACGGACGTGACAGCTGGTTCGCGGGCTACACCGGCAGCCATCTGGCCGTGGCCTGGGTCGGCAACGACCGCAACGAAGCCACCGGCCTCTACGGTGCCACCGGCGCGATGCGGGTTTGGCAGGGCCTGTTCTCGACATTGCCCAGCGCCCCCTTGGTGCCCGGCGAAACCGGCATCGAATGGGCTTACGTGGCGCAGGGGCAATTTGCAACGACGGAAGCCGAGTGCACCGGTGCCCGTCGCTATCCTTTTGTTGCAGGCTTCTTGCCTGCCGAGCACCTGAGCTGCGTTGAACGCGGCTTGCTCGATTTCTTTGGTTTTGGAGCGTCTGGCGAATGAAGTGGCGTGTATGTGGGGCGGCGATGGCCGTTGGTATGGGCCTGTTGGCCGGATGTGCGAGCAGCCCGGCGCCCATGGTGGCGCCCGAGCCGCAAGGTCCGCCGCCGCTGACGCCGGTCGAGATCGTGCAGGCGGTTCGCTTGGCCGGTAACGACGGCGTTGAACTGGTGGTGACGCCGCTGATCGACGCTCATGCGCAAGACCTGCGCGAGCGTGCCGAAGACGCTCAGGCCGGTGGCCATCTGGCGCGCGCCGACCGCGACTTAGTGAAGGCACTCGAGTTCAGCCCCGACGACCCCGATCTAATTCAGTGGCGTGCCGAACTGGCCGTCCTGCGCAATCGTCGCGACGAGGCCGAGGCGCTCGCCAAGCAAAGCATCGCGCTCGGACCGAAGTCGGGTCCGCTGTGTCGGCGCAACTGGACACTGCTGAAGCTGCTGCGTGACGCGCGTGGCGAAGCGCAGAACGTCGCTTCCGCGCAGGCCATGCTGGACCGCTGCACCATTGCTCCCCCGGTGCGGATGTGACGGCTGAGGCCGCCACCGCCGGCGGCCCGGGTTCGGCCTTGGACCTGCTCACCGGCCGCGCGCTGGATGAAGGCGGGGCGCTGGCACTTGCGATTCCAGGCTACGCACCGCGCCCGGCTCAGCAGCGGCTGGGCGTGGAGATAGCCCAGACCATGATGGCCCGCGACGCATTGGTGGCCGAAGCCGGCACCGGTACGGGCAAGACCTACGCCTATTTGGTTCCTGCGCTGCTGTCCGGGCAGCGCGTTATCGTGTCCACCGGCACCAAAGCACTGCAGGACCAGCTTTACCATCGCGACTTGCCGAAAGTTCGTGACGCGTTGGGCTTGGGCCTGCGTACCGCACTGCTGAAAGGTCGCGCCAACTACCTGTGTCTGCAGCGTACCGAACTCGCCAAAGGCACGCCGGTCTTCAGCGGCCATGAGCAGATCGCTCAGTTCGAACGCATCGTGACGTGGAGCAAGCGCACCCGTCGCGGTGATCTGTCCGAGATTGAGGACCTGCCCGAAGACTCGCCGGTGCGCGGTTTAGTGACGTCGACAGTCGAGAACTGCCTCGGCAGCGAGTGCCCGTTTTGGCAAGACTGCTTCGTCGTCAAAGCCCGCGCCGATGCGCAGGCGGCCGACTTGGTGGTCATCAACCATCACCTGTTGCTGGCCGACTTGGCGATCAAAGAAGAGGGCTTCGGCGAAATCCTCCCCGGCGCCTCGACCTTCATCCTCGACGAAGCGCACCAGCTGCCGGATTTGGCCACGCAATTTTTCGGCGAGTCGGTGTCGGCGCGCATGTTGATCGACCTCGGTCGCGACGTGATCGGCGCCAGCGGCAAGGTGTCGGGCAGTCTGGCGGCCGTGTCGCCGGCCGTGCGCGAGTTGGAGGCCGCCATTCGGCTGTTGCGTCTGCAGTGCGAGGGCCTGCCGCAGCGCGGCACGCGCGCCGCGATGCTCGACCACCACGCCGACATGCCGGGCCTCGTGCGAATGATGGCGACGGC
>JBBQIA010000250.1:0-3600 GCA_038324485.1 Lysobacterales bacterium | reverse complement strand
TTGCGATGGACGAAGACTTCTCCCGGCATCAGGCCGGTGATTTGATTGGCCGGCACGCGGGAGTCAGAGCAGCCGATCCAGAGGTATTCCGGCGCCTGCTGATTGGAGAGGCGCTTGAAGAACTCGGGGTCTTCCGCCTTGACCTTCGCGGCCCACTCGCGGTTGCTGGTGATGAGGTGTCCGGGCATGCCGCTAGGGTAGCGGTTCACCCCGCCGTACGGACAGGTTCGGGCCTAGCACTGGCAATGCGGGCAGAAGTAAAGCCGACGCCCGCCCGACTCGCTGCGCTCGATGGCTGTAGTGCAGCCAAGGCAGGGCTCGCCAGCACGATCAAAGACGGCAAAACGGAACGCGCTGCGGGATCGCGTCTTTCGACCGCGTGTGGCGTAGCTCAGCCTAGGCAGCGCAAGGCACGCCGCCGCAAGTCGGGACCGTTCGGCGTCGTCTAAATCCTTGGGGCGGCGTTCGGCCAGCAGACCGGCATCGAAAAGAATTTCCGAGCGCAGGTAGTTGCCGAGTCCCGCCAGAAAGCCCTGATCCAGCAGCAAGCTCGCGAAGCGCCGGCCGCGAAAGCGCGCCGAGGCCAAACGTTCCTGCACCGCGTCGACCGTCGTGGCTGGATCGAGCACATCCGGGCCGAGTCCTCGCAGAAAGGGGTGCTGCGCCAGTGCGGCCTCATCGAGCAAGGCGATGTCAGAGGCCGAATACAGCAGCAGGGCGGCTTTCTCGGTTTCCAGAACGACGCGCAGGCTGCGCGTGGTTTGCGGCCGCTCGCCGGGGCGGCCCACGCGCCACACCCCGTAGAGCTGGTTGTGCGTGTAGAGCGTCAGCCCGGCTTCGAAGTGCGTCAGCAAGGCCTTACCCCGCGGGGAGATCGACAGCACGCGTTGGCCGACCAGTGCGGCGCCAGCCTGCTCCATTCCGGGCCGATGGATTTCAGCCTGCCTCAGCGGGCCTGAGCCCAGCGCTTCGGCAAGTTGATCGGCAGCGCGGCGAATTTCTGGACCTTCAGGCATCGCGAGAGACTGCGCGCTGTTTGATCGTGATTATGTGCAGAGGCGGCCTAGACCGGCGGCAAGGGCGCCCGACGCGCGGACAGGCGCGGCGGAATGGCCTGCACGTCGTGATACTCAAAACCAATGTCGCGTCCGCCCAGTCTCGCCACGCGGGCGCCCACGGCCGGCCCCGGGCCGCGACGCGTCAAGAAATAAAGGGTCACCACCGCGCCGATGTGCAGGTCGAAGTCGGACGGGCGGAGCAGGGCGCAGCCGCCCTCGGACAAATCGAGAACCGCCGTGCGCCAGCCCTGCGTTTCTTGCGCCACCAACACTTCAGCGGCGAAAAACAGGCGCTCGTTGTCGCGACGATTGCTGTCGTCCAGTGCTTGCTGGGCGGCGTTAACCGGCGCCACGTCCCCGCTCATCCCTGCGGCACCTCGAGCGCCCGAATCATTTGCGGTACGAGGTCTTCGTCGAACTCACCTTCGGGCGGAAGCAGGTCTTCCAGCAGCATGCCCCAGGTCTCCACGTCGTCATCGTCGAGGCCGTCATGCGAGAAAAACTCGGCGTCCATGAGTGCGGCGCGCGCGGTGTCTTCGCAGTCGTAGACCAGCACTTGGCCATCGCAATCGAGCACGTCGGCCACGCCGCTCTCGCGCACCTGAAGGCGCGCCCAAACCAGCATTCGCGCCGGGCACGCGACCCACCATGCCGTATGGAGGACCGGGCTGCGGTCATCCAACTCGCCGTCGAAGTCGCTCTCGATACCGCTGTTCATGGTCATGGATTCATTGCCGAAGAATGATGAGGATGGTGCAGGACACCAAGGCGAAGGACGCGATCCAGCCGCTCACCATGGCCCAGAAGCCGAAGAAGCCCATGTCGCCGTCGGCGTAGGGCGAATAGCCGCGCTTCATTAGCCACCAGCTGTAGCCCCACTCGCCATCCTCGGTTCCGGCAGCGAAGGGCCAGTTGCGGTCGCGGTGATGGCGATGCGCCAAGAGGCGAAATCCAATGTGCGCCGGACCGGCAGAGCCAGACAAGCCCAGCATTAAGAAGAGGATGAAGTCAGGCATGGGCTTAGAACGTCGCGAGCCCAGGGGCGCGCGGGTAGGGGATGGCGTCGCGAATGTTGGCGAGGCCACAGGTGTAGACCACCAGACGCTCAAAGCCGAGGCCGAAGCCGGCGTGCGGCACCGACCCGTAACGGCGGAAGTCGCGGTACCACTCGTAGTGCGCCGGATCGAGCCCGAACTGGCGCATGCGCGAATCCAGTACGTCCAGACGGTCTTCGCGCTGGGCGCCGCCGATGATTTCGCCGATGCCGGGCGCTAGCACGTCCATCGCCGCCACGGTGCGACCGTCGTCGTTTAAGCGCATGTAAAACGCCTTGATCTGCTCGGGGTAGTTCATCACCACCACCGGGCGACCCACATGCGACTCGGTCAGCCAGCGCTCGTGCTCGGTCTGCAGGTCTAGGCCCCATTCCACCGGGTATTCAAACTTGTGCGGCGCCTTCTTCAGCAGCTCAATAGCGTCGGTGTAGTCGATGCGTTCAAAGGGCTGGTCAATGCAGGCCTGAAGTCGCGTTACTGCGTCTTTCTGCACGCGCTCGGCGATGAATGCCATATCGTCGGCACGTTCATTCAGCACCGCGCTGAAGACGTACTTCAGAAAGCGCTCGGCAAGGTCGGCATTGTCATTGAGGTTGGCGAAGGCGACTTCCGGCTCGATCATCCAGAACTCGGCCAAGTGACGCGCCGTGTTGGAGTTTTCTGCACGGAAGGTCGGGCCGAAGGTGTAGACCTTGCTCATGGCGAGGCAGTAGCCCTCGACATTGAGCTGGCCCGACACCGTCAGAAAGGCTTCTTTGCCGAAGAAGTCGCGGGAGAAATCGATGCTGCCGTCCGGCTTCGTCGGCAAATTCGTCAAGTCGAGGGTCGAAATGCGAAACATCTGGCCGGCGCCTTCAGCGTCCGAGGTCGAGATGATCGGCGTGTTGACCCAGAAGAAGCCTTCCTCATGGAAGAAGCGGTGAATCGCCTGCGCCAAGCAATGGCGAATGCGGGTGACGGCGCCGAACAAATTCGTGCGCGGCCGCAGATGCGCTACTTCGCGCAAGAATTCCAAGGAATGCGGCTTCGGCTGGATCGGATAGGTCTCCGGGTCGTCCACCCAACCCACCACTTCGACGGCGCTAGCCTGAATTTCGAAACTCTGGCCCTGACCCTGTGAAGCCACCAAGGTGCCGGTGGCAATGACCGAACAGCCAGCGCTTAGGCGCGTGACTTCTGAGGCGTAATTGGGCAGGTCGCCAGTGCATACCAGTTGAATCGGCGCAAAACACGAGCCGTCCGACACGTTCACGAAGCTCAAGCCAGCCTTGGAGTCGCGGCGCGTGCGAACCCACCCTCTAACCGTGACGGTATGGCCCGCGGCGGGTTCGCCTGCGAGGGCCTGCTGGACACTAATGACGCTCATGAGTGGGCCTTGAATGCGAAGCCCGCGAGGATACCGCGAGCGCCTGCTTCACGCAGCCTTAGGGCTTGGGCAGGGAAGTGCCGGTAAGCTGTGGGCGTAATGACGAATAACGTGTATCCCC
>JBBQIA010000249.1:0-3619 GCA_038324485.1 Lysobacterales bacterium | reverse complement strand
ATGCGCGAGCGTTCGCGCAGCGCTGACGGTGCCGTGCATCTGGGCTTTGGCCTGCACGTCGTGAAGCTGGTGGCGATCGCGCACGGCGGCGAAGCCGAGGCCGATAATCGGCCCGAAGGGCAGGGCGTGGTGTTTCGTCTGCGCCTGCCTGCACGTTGATCGACAGCGGCACTGGCATACTCGCGGGCCCTTCTTCGCCCGCCCTCGCGCTATGGATGCTGCTGAATTCGCTCGACTGACTGCTGAAGGCCACACCCGCATCCCGGTGGTGCGAGAGGTGCTGTCCGACCTTGATACGCCCCTGTCGGTGTACCTAAAGCTGGTGGACGGCCCGAACGCCTACCTCTTCGAGTCGGTGGAGGGCGGCGAAAACTGGGGCCGTTACAGCATCATCGGACTGCCTGCGCGGCGCACGTGGACCATTCACGGCCACACGCTGACCGCGCGCGAATTCGGCGACGTGGTCGAAACGCGCGAGTTGGCCGACCCGCTGGGCGAAGTCGAGGTTCTGCGCGCCGCGCACTCGGTGCCGCGCTTCGAGGGCCTGCCCGGTTTCACGGGTGGCTTGGTTGGCTGGTTCGGCTTCGAGTGCATCGGCTACATCGAGCCGAAGCTCGCCGCGCCGGTTGCGCCGGATCTTCTCGGTACGCCCGAGATTTTCCTGATGCTCAGCGAAGAGCTGGCCGTGTTCGACAACCTCAAGGGTCGCCTCTACCTGATTGTCCACGCCGATCCGTCCGAGCCGCAGGCCTTGGCCCGCGCCAAAGCACGACTCGACTCGCTCACGCACCGTCTGCGCCATGCCGGCGCCAGCTACCCCGACGTGCTCGACCCGGGTTTCGTCGATGAAGCCGATTTCGTGTCCGGCTTCACCAAGGAGGGCTTCAAAGCCGCCGTGCTGAAGGCCAAGGAATACATCGCTGCGGGCGACGCCTTCCAAGTGGTGCTCAGTCAGCGTCTTTCGGTGCCGTTTAAGGCGCGTCCGGTGGACGTTTATCGCGCGCTGCGGGCGATCAACCCCTCGCCCTACATGTATTTCCTCGACACCGGCGTGCTGCAGGTGGTGGGTTCTTCGCCCGAAATTCTAGTGCGTCAGCAGCAGGGCACGGTCACCGTGCGCCCCATTGCCGGCACCCGGCCGCGCGGCGACACGCCCGAGGCCGATAAGGCGCTGGAAGTCGAACTGCTGGCCGACCCGAAAGAGCGTGCCGAGCACCTGATGCTGATTGACCTCGGTCGCAATGACGCCGGTCGCGTGAGCTCGCCGGGCAGCGTTCACGTGCCCGAACAGTTTCTGATCGAACGCTACAGCCACGTCATGCACATCGTTTCGGAAGTGCAAGGCCAGCTGAAAGACGGCCTGTCCTATGCCGACGTGCTGAAAGCCACTTTCCCGGCCGGCACCGTCAGCGGCGCGCCGAAGATTCGCGCGCTGGAAATCATCCGCGAGCTTGAGCCGCACCAGCGCAACATTTACGCCGGCGCCGTGGGCTACGTGAACTGGTGGGGCGACGCGGACACGGCCATCGCCATTCGCACGGCAGTCATCACGCAGGGCCAGCTGCACGTGCAGGCGGGTGCGGGCATCGTGTTCGACTCCGATCCTGAAAAAGAGTGGCAAGAGACGATGAGCAAAAGTCGCGCGCTGTTTCGCGCCGTCGCCGACGCCACACGCGGCCTGTAGTTATCGCGCGCCAGCGAAGACGAGCACGACGGCTTGCATACGTATTCGCCGGCACGCTCTGGCACACTTCGCGGCTAGCAGTCCCGCCCCCCGTGTTTCGGAGCCCGTTTTGCTGCTGATGATCGACAACTACGACAGTTTCACCTTCAACCTCGTGCAGTACCTGCAGGAGCTAGGTGAAGACGTGCGCGTCATCCGCAACGACGAGCTCACGGTGGCGCAAATTGACGCCCTTTCGCCGCAGCGGATCGTCATTTCGCCCGGGCCCTGCACGCCTAACGAAGCCGGCGTGTCGGTCGAGGTTATGCGCACGCTGGGTCCACGTATTCCGGTGTTCGGAGTCTGTCTCGGCCATCAGTCGCTCGGTCAGGCTTTTGGCGGCGACGTGGTGCGCGCGAAGGTGATCATGCACGGCAAGACCTCGGCCATTTATCACGCGGGCCTTGGCGTTTTCGCCGGCTTGCCGGATGCCTTCGAGGCCACCCGCTATCACTCGCTGGTGGTGGCGCAAGACACGCTGCCGTCTTGCCTAGAAATCACTGCGTGGACCGAGGCCGAGGGCGGCGGGATTGACGAGATCATGGGCCTTCGGCATCGAGAACTGCCCGTCGAGGGCGTGCAGTTTCATCCCGAGTCCATCCTGACCCAGCATGGCCATGCCCTGCTGAAGAACTTCGTGGAGCGCCGCTAATGTCTTGGCCGTTGCGCGGATTGATCGCCGCTCTGGCGACTGCTCTGGTGTTCGGTGCCAGCCGCGTGAGTGGTGCCGAGGGCGCGGCTACCCAAAGCCCCGTTGTCGTTACCGACGCGCCTGCCGAGGCCAGTCCGGCTGCTGAGATCGCGCCCATGCATTTCGACGGCGTCAGCGCAGCGGCCTTTGCCGAGAGCGTGGCCGGCCTAGAATCCGGCATGAGCGAGGCGCAGCGCTTCATGCTGCATATGAAGCTGGCGCAGGTGCGAAACACACTGACTGAGCAGCGCGGGCGGCCTCTGACCGATGCGGAGTTTGCTGCCGAACTCGACGGAAAAACCGTGGAGGAATTCGAGGCCATGGCCGACAGCGCGCCCACCCAGATCACCATCGACATTCAAACCAGCGACGACACGTAAAGCCATGCCGATTTCTCCCCAGCAAGCGCTGCAGCGCGCCATCGAACACCGCGAGATCTTCCATGACGAGATGATCGACCTGATGCGTCAGGTGATGCGCGGTGAAGTTTCGCCCGTGATGACCGCTGCCATCTTCATCGCGCTGCGCGTGCGCAAAGAAACTGTGGGCGAGATCGCCGGCGCGGCGCAGGTGATGCGCGAGTTCTCGGCGCGGGTCGAAGTGCCGGACGCCACGCACTTCGTCGATATCGTCGGCACCGGGGGTGACGGCGCCCACACCTTCAATATTTCGACGGCCAGTATGTTCGTGGCCGCCGCGGCGGGCGCAAAAGTCGCCAAACACGGCAATCGTAGCGTCAGCTCAAAGTCAGGCAGCGCCGACGTTCTGGAGGCGCTGGGCTGTGTCATCGAACTGCAGCCTGCTCAGGTTGCGGCCTGTTTGGCCGAGAGCGGCATGGGCTTCATGTTTGCGCCCATCCATCATCCGGCCATGAAGAATGTGGCGCCGGTTCGCCGCGAGATGGGCGTGCGCACGCTGTTCAATATTCTGGGTCCGCTGACCAATCCAGCAGGCGCGCCGAACATCCTCATGGGCGTCTTCCATCCCGATTTGGTGGGCATCCAGGCGCGCGTGCTGCGCAAACTTGGCAGCAAGCGCGCCCTTGTGGTGTGGGGTCGCGACGGCGTGGACGAAATTTCGCTCGGCGAACGCACCTTAGTGGGCGAGCTGCGCAATGGCGAGATCACCGAATACGAAATCGCGCCGGAAGATTTCGGCATTGCGCGCGCGCCGCTCTCGGCCCTGCGCGTTGAAGACCCGGAATC
>JBBQIA010000248.1:0-3642 GCA_038324485.1 Lysobacterales bacterium | reverse complement strand
GATGAAGAAGAGCGACAAGGAGAGCAGTTGCTGGACACGCGTTCGGCGCTCGATTCGAGTTTTCGCGACGCAAAAGGCAACAGCCGCGAGTTCAGCGACTGTCTCGCCAATTCCGGCGGTGTGACGGATTCTTTGCTTGCCTGTATTAAACGCGAGGGTGAACGCCAGCAGGCCCGCATCGATGGCGCGTTAGAGCGTGCATCGGTGGATAGTGAATTGGGCGTGGCGTGGGCGGAGTTTCGTCGCGAGACGGAGCGAGGATGCGTCTGGTACCCGACCCTAGAGGGGTCTGCAGCTCGAATCGACTCCGCATCGTGTGTGTTGAACCGGTTGACCAATTACGCCGCGCAGTTGGAACTCACGACGGCGAGGAGCGCCGACAATGACTGACGCAACCGAACGCTCGCGCGTCATCCTTGCGGAGTGGGCGTTGGGCAGCATCGCGTCCAAATACGAGTCCGGTGGTCGTGGGCCGGGCACCGTTTCGACCGGGCAAGGCGACGCCGGGGGCGTGTCTTACGGTACGTACCAGCTCTCCAGTAGGCAGCCCAACGGCAAGCCGGGCACGGTCTACGAATACCTTGCGCAGTCGCGATTCTCCAGCGAGTTCGACGGGCTCACAGCCGGAACGGAGGGCTTCACTGATAAGTGGCGGCAACTGGCCGCATCGGAGCCGGCGTTCGGGCGCGAGCAGCACAAATTCATCAATGACTCGCACTACGGCGTCGTGATGGCGAACCTTGAACGCAAGGGCATTGACCTCACCGCCCGCGGACCGGCAGTGCAAGAGGCGATTATCAGCACGGCCACGCAGTACCGCGCACTGACCGACGACATTATCAAGGCGGGCGTTGAGCGGTTGCACGGTCCCAATGCAGATGTTGGCTCGTTGAGCGATGCCCAGTTGGTGATCGCTATCCAAACGCAGAAATTTGAAGGCAACGATCGGTACTTCACGAGCTCGAGCCCCCTCGTCCGGTCGGGCGTTGCTAGCCGAATTACTCGCGAGCTTGATGACTTACTGGTATTGGCCCGTGCCGACGAGATCCGCCAGAGCCCTGAACGATTTGAGGGCCTCGCAGCGGACGAGGCATTCCGCATTGAGAATCCGCTAAGGGAGCGCTTAGCTATGTCCGAGCAGTTAAACCTCGGCGACCGCGGCGCCGGCGTCGAAGCCCTGCAGCGCCAACTGATGCAGGCGGGCTACACCGGAAAAGACGGCCAAGCGTTGAAGCCGGACGGTGATTTCGGCGCCAACACAAAATACGCGGTGGAAGAACTGCAGCGGGCGCATGGCCTACAGGTTGATGGCAAGGCCGGGATGCACTCGCTGCGCGCGCTTGCCGACGAAGCGCAAAACGGCCGCCCTGCGCCAAAGTTGCCCGAACCGGAGCGCGCGCCAGGTCGTTTCGAAGACGCGTCGCTTCGCGCTGATCCCTTGTTCCAGTCCGTCCGCGGCCACGTTCATGCGATGGACCGCGCCATGGGCCGTACGCCCGACGAGGCCAGCGACCGCGTGGCGGCGGCGCTCTGTGCCGAGTGCCGGGCAAACGGCCTTACCCGCGTCGATGGCGTAGTGCTGGGCCAGCGGGGTACGAGCGCGCAGCCGGGCGAGTTCGTGTTCGCCTATGCAGGTCCGAGCGAGCGCCCGAACGATTGGGTGAGAGTGAAAACCGCAGAGGCGGTGCAAACGCCGGTGGAACAGAGCTTCGCAAAGGCCGAGACGCTGCAGCGCGAGCAAGCGCTGGAGGCCCAGCAGTTGGCGCAGGCCAGACAGCAGGTCAGCGAAGCGTCGAGTCGCGGAATCAGCTGACGTGGCCCATCACCTGATCAGCGGCGTCGATGCCCGCCGACAGCGTCTTTCCATTTCGCGCTAAGAATCTTCGCCGTTTTGCTCTCAACGTCACCGGCGATGGGCCAATGATGGCGTGCGCAGAAAAGGAAGTGACGTGGCCCTCTTCGACCATCCGGCTCGCCGTTTTATCAACACCGAGATGCGCTTGCGGCAGATGCCGCCGGTGCATCCGCCGTCCAGCCTGATTCAGATTTTGCGGCTCGTCGCGCCCGAAGACCGAGAGGCCGAAAGTGCTTACATCGATCAATTGCCGGTGGCGCATGTGGATCGCCGCCGAAGCGATCGCCACTGCCATCTGACTTTGGCCGACGGCCGCATCGTGCTCTGGGAGCGCCACAGCGAAGCGTCGACGATGACGCTCTACACGCCACCCGCCGCTGAGGACGGGGTTTCGAGCATCTCGAATGCTGCACAGGACACGCTGTTCGACTGGCTGATGCACGCGCCGGGGCAGGTGCTGCGAGCGTCCCGTGTTGCGGTCGTGCCCGATACGGCGGCGGCCAAGGCCTTTGCTACCGAGCTGCACTTGGATGCCGAGGATCTGTTGATCGTCACCACCGCCGGGGGCTCCGAACTATGGTCAGACTTTCGGGTGCAGGCCGACGGCTTTGGTCGGCTGATCATTGCGGCCAACGGCGCGCATTCGGCGGACCTCGGGCGCATTGTTCAGCAGATGCAGGAGTTGGGTAACTACCGGCATTTGGCCTTGTTAGGGCTTCAAGAGGCACAGGCGCGAAGCGGCACGCTCACTCGCTTGGAGGCGGAGCTGCTGAGCGCCTCGAACGATTTCGAAGGGGACGGCGAGTCGGTCTTATTGCTCGATCGGCTGATCGCGCTGGCGGGCAGCGCGTCGGCGCTGGCCTCAGAAACCAGTTGGCGGATGAGCGCCACCGCGGCGTACACCAACATCGCGCTGCAGCGCCTGAATGCCCTGCAGAGTCGTCCGCAACCCGGGCATCAGTCGCTGGACGAATTCATTGAGCGCCGACTCCTGCCCGCCGCCCGAACCTGCGAGGCCTTCGACCGCCGCGTCGAGCGATTGGCGACGCGCATTGAGCGCGTGACCTCGCAACTCCGCACGCGCGTCGACATCGGGATTCAGCGGCAAAACGGCGCCATGCTTTCGTCGATGCAGAGCAGCGCGCTGCAGCAGCTGAGGCTGCAGCGCATGGTCGAGGGGTTGTCGGTGTTTGCCTTGTCGTATTACGCGATTGGACTGATCGCTTATGCGGCGAAGGCCATCGAGACGCGGTGGCCTGCGCTCGATGCGCCGCTGGTGACCGGCGCATCGGTGCTGCCCATGTTGATCCTGGTGGCGCTGTTTTTGCGCTGGCGATCTCGTCGGTAAAGCGCTTCTGGTCCGTGGATCAGAACGTCTTGCCGTCATCAAAGGCCAAGGTCTCGGCGACCGTCAGGCGCGGCTTGCGCGGCCAGTTGCCTTCTTTGGCGTAGCCCACGGCCAAGGTCAGCACCGGGACGTAGCGCTCGGGGATGTTGAAGGCCGTCTGCACGCCGGCGCTGTCGAAGCCGATCATCGGGCCGCTGGCCAGACCTTTGGCGTCGGCGGCGAGCATCAGGTTCATCGCGGCGAAACTGGCGCTGCGGATCACTTCGTCACGCACCAGACGCTCGTTCTTGTAGTCGCCGTAAAAAGCGGCGGCGTTGGTCGTGAACCACTCGGCCACGCCTTGGTCGACCATGCCGGCGTTCACGGCGCGGCCCATCAGCTCGGGCAGCTTTTCGTGCGCCAGCGTGTCGCCGAGGATGATGAAGGTCACCGCCGCATC
>JBBQIA010000247.1:0-3650 GCA_038324485.1 Lysobacterales bacterium | reverse complement strand
CGATGTCGGCGGCGGTGCTCTCGCCGCCGGGCTTGCCGTCGCTGCCCAAGCTAACGACTTCGAACTCCCCGCTGCTGCCCGGCGTACGGATCTGAATCGGACGACGCCATGCGTCCTGCAGGTCTTCGGTCTTGCGCACATAGGGGCCCAGCCAACCGCTGGCGCCCGGATTGGTCACCAGCGCGTCCAGCGAAGACGGCACTTGGCCGGTATCCATGCGGTACTGCTCGACCTTGGCGGCCAGCGATTCCAGCTGCGTCTCGGTGAGGCGCACGTTGGCGCGATCGGCGCCGCTGAAAATTTGGCTGGCCGCGAAGGCCATGATCAGCGCGATGATGCCGACGACGATCAGGATTTCCATCAGGCTGAAGCCCGATTGGCGCGTCGCAGCAACACCGGCGGCGACTTGGGGGGGCGCGAGACGCATCACATCACTCCTGCAGAACTGGTCAATTGATAGATCGGAACAAGCACGGCCATGATCACTACGCCGACGAGAAGCGCCATCAGCACGGTGATGGCCGGCACGAGGGCTGCAAGCGCCCGCTGAATGGCACGCTGGGTTTCGCCGTCGAAGGTGTCGGCCACCTTCATCAGCATGGCGCTCAATTCGCCGGATTCTTCGCCCACTTGCACCATCTGGACCGCCAAACGGGGAAAGAGTTTCGTCCGCGACAGCGCAAAGGCGAAACTCTGTCCGGACTTCACGTCTTCGGTCGCGCGCTCTAAGGCGTCCGACAGCGCGCGGTTGTCCATCACCTGACGCGCAATCACTAATCCCGACAGCAGCGGCACGCCGTTGCCCAGCAAGGTGCCCAGCGTGCGCGCCAGCCGCGCGGTTTCAAAGCGGGCCACCAGATCACCGATGCGACGACGCGTCAGCAGCCAGGCATCAAAGCGCGCACGCGGACCGGGCTGGCGCAGTTGGCGCACGCCCAGCAGCACGGCGACCGACATCGCCACAAAAAGCACCAGTCCGTATTGACGCAGCGCCATGCCCGAAGCCATCACCAACTGCGTGTACCAAGGCAGGGCCACATCGGTGCTGCTCAATAATTCGTTGAACTGCGGCACCACGACGGCCAGCAGCAGCACGCAAACGGCCAGCACCATCACCAGCAGCAGGGCCGGATAAATCAGCGCGGAAATCACCTGCGCCTTCAGTGCGGCCGCGCGCTCGAGGTACTCGCCCAAGCGCCGCAGGGCCACCTGCAGCCCGCCGCCGGCCTCACCCGCGCGCACCAAATTGACGTAGAGCCGCGAGAACAATCCGTGCTGCTGCTCGAGCGCGGCCGATAGCGGCAGACCGCCGCGCACCGCGTCACGAATGCGCTCGATCACGCGGCGGCTTTGCGGGTTTTCCGGCAGCTCCAGCAAGGTGCCCAGCGCGCGGTCCAGCGCTTGGCCCGCACCCAAGAGCGTGGCCAGCTGCTGGGTGAACTGCATCACCGCGGCCTCGTCCATCGCCTTCTTGCGAAACAGCGCGGCCACGCCGGCGCCTGCGCTGTCGTCGAGCGAGGTGCCGACGTCGAGCGGTAGATGCCCTTGTTCTTGCAATCGCGCAATCACGTCTTCGCTACGCGAGGCCTCCATCGTGCCCGACAAGGCTTCGCCCGACGTCGAAAGGGCCTTGTAGCGAAAAAGGGCCAAGGCCTTACGCCTCTTCCGTAACGCGCAGCACTTCTTCGATGGTCGTCAGCCCGGCCAGCGCCTTCGACAAACCGTCCTCGTACATGGTGCGCATGCCGCGCGCCCGCGCTTCGCGCTCGATTTCGATGCTGGTGGCGTGCTGCATCACCTGCTTGCGAATGGCATCGTCGACGACGAGAAACTCCATAATCGTCGTGCGGCCTAAGTAGCCGGTGGGCGTCAGCGCCGACGGCATCGGGCGATACAAATAAATCGTGCCCTCGGGCTGCAGACGGCGCAGGCCGAACTTCGCGATTTCTTCCGGCGTCGCTTCGTAGCGCTCGGCGTGCGTCGGCTCAATGCGGCGCACCAAACGCTGGCCGAGAATGCCGTTGATGGTCGAGGTGAGCAGATAGTCCTCGACGCCCATATCCAGCAGACGAGTGATACCGCCGGCCGCGCTGTTCGTGTGGAGGGTGCTGAGCACCAAGTGGCCGGTCAGCGCCGATTGGATGGCGATTTTCGCCGTCTCTAAATCGCGCATCTCGCCGATCATGATGATGTCCGGATCTTGGCGAACAATGCTGCGCAGCGCCGTGGCAAAGTCGAGACCGATCTGCGCCTTCGCTTGGATCTGGTTGATGCCCTCGATCTGGTACTCGACCGGGTCTTCAACGGTGATGATCTTGACGTCGTCGGTGTTGAGCTTCGACAGCGCCGTGTAGAGCGTGGTGGTTTTGCCCGAGCCCGTGGGACCGGTGACCAGCAAAATGCCGTGCGGCTGGTCGAGCACCTTCATGAACTGCGGCAGGAAATCGTCAGTGAAGCCAAGCCGATGGAAATCGAACACCACCGTCTCGCGATCCAGCAAACGCATCACCACGCTTTCGCCGTGCTGAGTCGGCACCGTGCTGACGCGCAGGTCCAACTCTTTGCCCTGCACGCGCACCATGATGCGGCCGTCCTGCGGCAGGCGGCGCTCGGCGATGTTGAGCTTGGCCATGATCTTGATGCGCGAAATCACCGCGGCCGTCAGCGTGGCGGGCGGGCTCTCGGCGTCGATCAGCACCCCGTCGATGCGGTAGCGCACTTTCAGCCGCGTCTCGTAGGGTTCGATGTGAATGTCGGAGGCGCGCGTTTCAACCGCGCGCTGAATCAGCAAGTTCACCAAGCGAATGACCGGCGCTTCCGAAGCCAGATCGCGCAGATGTTCCACGTCGTCTTCTTCGCGCGATTCCTCGCCCACGTCCTCGACGATGCTGCCGAGCGCGCTGCGACCTTGGCCGTAGTAGCGCTCGACCAGATCACTGATTTCCGAGCGCAGGCCGACCGCCAACTTCACTTCACGGCCGGTCGCTAGACGCACGGCGTCGGCCAAGTAGGTGTCCTGCGGGTCGGCGCACAGCATCGTGACGCTGTGATCGTCCTCGCCCACCGGGCAGACGGCGTGGTGCTTCAAAAATTTCAGCGCCAGCTGCACGTTCGGCGGCGGCGCTTCGGGACATTCCTTGGCGGCCAGCAGCGGTAGGCCCAGCACTTCGCCCAGGGTTTCCGCCATGTCGCGCTCGGACACCATGCCCAGCTTCACCAGCAGGCCGGGCAGTCCGCCGCCGGTTTCCAGAAGCAAGCGCTCAGCGCGCCCCAGATCGGCGTCTTTCAGCCGGCCGCGAGCCACCAGCGCCGCAGCAATCCGGTGATCGAGAGACGATTCAAGGGCGACGGCAGGACCGTCGGCGGGGGAAGTGAGGGCGTCGATATCGCTCATGGCTCAAGGGTATCAGGGGCGAATGACGGGGTTCAGCGCGCGGCCGAGGCCGTGCGCGTCGGCTGCGCCTGCCACGCCTGAAATACCGCACTGGCGACCTTGAATTGGTTCTCCGGCCAATGTCGCGTTCGGGCGACAAACCCCGCCTCCGTGCCCCAAGAGGGCATGCCGCGCACCGCGCTGGCGTAAAGCCTGACGGCCTCGTCTCGACGGCCGAGCCGCCACTCGGCGAGAGCGGCCGTGTAGGGCCACCAGA
>JBBQIA010000246.1:0-3671 GCA_038324485.1 Lysobacterales bacterium | reverse complement strand
GTCAATCTGATCGTAGCCCTTGAACTCACCACCAAACATCTCAGCGCCAACCTTCGTCAGCGCCGCCGTCAGCGTCGTCTTGCCGTGGTCAACGTGACCGATCGTGCCCACGTTCACGTGAGGCTTGGTGCGCTCGAACTTGCCCTTTGCCATTGCCGTTTACCCGGTGATGATGGTTCAAAAAGTGGTGCTCACAACAGGAATCGAACCTGCGACCTCTTCCTTACCAAGGAAGTGCTCTACCGACTGAGCTATGTGAGCGTGTTGTTTTCTTGCGATGGAACCGTGGAGCGGGAGACGGGAATCGAACCCGCACCATCAGCTTGGAAGGCTGAGGTTCTACCGTTGAACTACTCCCGCCCGAAGACTGGACCGTTCTACCCACTCCCCTCGCCTTGCAGCGTCGGAAGTGGTGGAGGAAGGTGGATTCGAACCACCGAAGGCGTGAGCCAGCAGATTTACAGTCTGCCCCCGTTGGCCGCTTGGGTATTCCTCCGACCGAGCCGCATATTCTGGCGAGGCCCCGCGACCTTGTCAACGCGGGAAAGACACCTTTCGCTGGTCCGAGACGCCAGCCTTAGACGTTAAACAGGAAATTCAGCACGTCGCCGTCCTTCACGACGTAGTCCTTGCCCTCGGCGCGCTGGCGGCCGGCTTCCTTCGCACCGTGCTCGCCCTTATGGGCAACAAAGTCATCAAAAGCGATGGTTTGGGCGCGGATAAAGCCTTTTTCGAAGTCGGTGTGAATGACGCCGGCGGCCTTGGGGGCGGTGTCGCCCTTGTGGATCGTCCATGCGCGAACTTCCTTCACGCCCGCAGTGAAGTAGGTCTGCAAGCCCAACAGGTCGTAACCGGCGCGAATCAGGCGGTTCAGGCCCGGCTCGTCAAGACCGAGGTCTTCGAGGAAGGCCTGTTTGTCGGCGTCTTCCAAGTCGGCGAGCTCGGCCTCGATCTTGGCGCAGACGGCCACGACCGGCGCGCCTTCGCGACTGGCGAATTCGCGCAGACGGTCGAGATGCGGATTGTTCTCGAAGCCGTCCTCCAGGACATTGCCCACGTACATCGCCGGCTTAGCGGTGAGAAGACAGAGCGGCTTCAGAATGGCTTTTTCGTCGTCGCTGAAGTCCATCGAGCGCGCCGGACGGCCGTCGTTGAGGACCGGCAGCAGGCGCTCCAGCAGCGCAACAAGCTTCTGCGCGTCCTTATCACCCGACTTCGCGCGCTTGCCTTCGCGCTGGATGCCCTTCTCCACCGCCGCAAGGTCGGCCAAGGCCAGCTCGGTCACGATGGTTTCGATGTCGGAAATCGGGTCGACGCGGCCCGACACGTGAACCACGTTCTCGTCGTCGAAGCAGCGCACCACGTTCACGATGGCGTCGGTCTCGCGGATGTTGGCAAGGAATTGGTTGCCGAGGCCTTCGCCCTTGCTGGCTCCCGCCACCAAACCCGCGATGTCGACGAATTCGACGATGGCCGGCTGGACCTTTTGCGGCTTGACCATAGACGCCAGCATGTCGAGCCGAGCATCCGGCACTTCAACGATGCCGATGTTGGGTTCGATGGTGCAGAACGGGTAATTCTCAGCCGCGATGCCGGCCTTGGTCAGGGCGTTAAAAAGGGTGGACTTGCCGACGTTCGGCAAGCCGACGATGCCGCACTTGATGCCCATGAGAACTCCGTAAGGTGAGGTGCGACCCGCGCTGCGATCAGCGGGGTGCGGGGGTGTGGAGGCGCTTCATCGCCTCATTGAAATCGCCGGCGAGCGCCAAAGGCAGCACGCGCAGAGCGTCGTCGATGGCGGCACGAATGGCCGCTTCGTCATCGCGCCCAGGGCGACCCAGCACCCAAGGCGTGACTTTGGTTTTGTCGCCGGGGTGGCCAATGCCGACCCGCAAGCGATGGTATTGGCCGTGACCCAGCTGGGCCGCGATGTCACGCAGGCCGTTCTGACCGCCGTGTCCGCCGTCAAATTTCAGGCGCGCCACGCCGGGCGCGAGATCTAGCTCATCGTGAGCGACCAAGCACTCGGCCGGCTCGATCTTCCAGTAACGCAGCGCTGCGCTCACCGATCGCCCCGAGACATTCATGAAGGTGCTGGGCTTGAGCAGCCAGACGCTGTGCCCGGCCACATCCACTTTGGCGACTTCGCCGTGAAGCTTGGCGTCCAAGCCCCAGCGCCCACCCGCCTGCTCGGCGAGGGCATCGATAAACCAAAACCCGGCGTTGTGCCGGGTCCGGTCGTACTCGGCCCCGGGATTCCCGAGACCGACAATGAGGCGCAAGCCAGTCATCGCAATGCCCGCCACGCGGCCGCCGTAGCGACCGCGATGGCGGCACGATTACTTCTTCTTGTCCTTACCCGCATCAGCAGCCGGAGCCGCCGCTGCTTTGGCCGACTTGGTCGACGGCACTTCGGCGGCAGCCGCCGCAGCCGGCTCTTCTTCCACAGCGCGAGCCTGCTTGGCGATGACAACCGCCAAATCGTGCTCTTTGCCGAGGCTAAGCGCCGGAATGGTGACACCCTTCGGCAGCACGACGTTCGACAGATGGAAGATGTCGCCCAAAGACAGATTGGCCAGATCGACCTCGATGAACTCAGGCAGGTCCTTCGGCAGGGCCGAGACTTCGACGTCGTTCAACTCGTGGGTGATCACGACGCCCGCGGTCTTGCCGGCCGGCGAGGTGTCCTGATTGATGAAGTGCAGCGGCACGCGGAAGCGCACGGCCGCATTTTCGTCAATGCGCTGGAAATCGATGTGCATGACGATCTGCTTGTACGGGTGGCGCTGCATGTCACGCAGCAGCACTTTCTGCACCTTGCCGTCGACGTCGAGGTCGAGCACCGAGGCATAGAACCACTCGTTCTGCTGGATCAGCCAAAGCTTCTCGTGGTTGAGCTGCACCGACTGCGGGGCCGCATTGGCACCGTAAACGATGGCCGGGATCTGGCCGCTGCGACGCAGGCGGCGGCTCGCACCCTTCCCCTCGTCCTTGCGGCTCGTGGCATTGATGATGTGAATGGTCATGTGGTGTTGCCTTGCTTGAGATTGAATCGCCTCGCGGCGATTTGGGCACTCCCCCGCGACCAGAGGAGTGGTTCAGCAACCGCGACCGATGCACTGGGCGCGGCGAAATTCTTCAGTCGACGTAGAGCTCGGACACCGATTCGCCAAACGCGATACGGCGAACGGTTTCAGCGAGTAATTCAGCGACGCTGAGCTGACGGATGCGCGTGCAGAGGCGCGCGCTTTCTGACAGCGGAATGGTGTCGGTGACCACCAACTCGTCGAGCTGACTGTTGGTGACATTGCTGATCGCCGCGCCCGACAGCACCGGATGTGTGCAGTAGGCCACGACCCTGAGCGCGCCATTAGCCTTCAGGGCTGCGGCTGCAGCGCAGAGCGTGCCTGCGGTATCGACGATGTCGTCGACCAGCACGCAGGTTTTGCCCTCGACGTCACCGATGATGTTCATCACCGTCGAGACGTTGGCGCGCGGACGGCGTTTGTCGATGATCGCGAGATCGGCATCATCGAGACGCTTCGCGATGCTGCGTGCGCGCACCACACCGCCGACATCGGGCGATACGACGATGAGGTTGTCGGTGCCGTGCGAGCGCCAGATGTCGGCGAGCATCAGTGGCGAGGAGTAGACGTTGTCGACGGGGATGT
>JBBQIA010000245.1:0-3675 GCA_038324485.1 Lysobacterales bacterium | reverse complement strand
AAGCGAGCATCGATCGCCTCCGGCACCGCGGTGAACTACGTGATGGCGGCGCGCAAACCGGCATGAGTCCCGCGCTGACGATTCGAGCCGTGCTGTTCGACCTCGACGGCACCCTCGCGGACACCGCGCCCGACCTCATTGCCGCGGTCAACCGCGTGCGGATGGAGGAGGGCGGGGCAGCCCTGCCCGACGCGGCGCTACGACCGCTGGTGTCGAAAGGCGGTCGCGCCCTGCTGGCGCGCGCCTTTCCCGAGCGTCACGAGGCGGAGCGCGAGCCGCTTTTGCCTCGCTTTCTTGAGGCCTACGGCGAAGCCTTGGCCGTGCAGACGCGCCCGTTCGAGGGCATCGAGGCGCTGCTTTTGGCCATCGAAGCGCGCGGCTGGCCTTGGGGCATCGTCACCAACAAACCCGAAGGCTTGGCGCGCGGCGTGGTGGCCGGTCTGAATTGGTCTGCTCGCTCGAGGGCCTTGGTGGGCGGCGACACCTTGCCGGTTCGCAAGCCCGCGCCCGAACCCCTGTGGCTGGCTGCACAGGCGCTGGGCGTAGCGCCCGAGGCCTGCCTGTATGTCGGCGACGACGCGCGCGACATCGAGGCCGCACAGGCAGCCGGCATGCCCGGCATTGCGGCCCTGTGGGGCTATCGCGAGGCCGAAGAAGACCCCATGGGCTGGCCGGCGGTGGCGCATTGCGCGTCGCCCGATGCGCTGCGTGCATGGCTGGATGCGCTAAATGTGCGAGCCGTGGTCTCGTGACCCAGACCATGCTTCCCGACGATGAGGGCCTCGCCAGCGCCTTCGCCAAAGCCGAGGCGCGCGAGCCGTGGCTCGACGCCGCACAGGGCTTCGTGCCTGTCGCTCACCGAACCCCTTTTCGCGCTTGGGCGGCCCTGCTTTCCGCCTTGCGCGAGTGCGTCTTTGAACTGTCCGACCCCCGCGTCACCGCGGTCAAAGCCACGTGGTGGGCCGAAGAATTGAATGGTGTGGCGCGCGGCGCGGCGCGGCATCCGCTCACGCGATGCCTGCGTCCCTTGGGCGGCCCGTGGTCGGGCCTCTCGGTGCCTCTGCTGGAGCTTGCCAGCGACTTGGACCCCGCGGCCGACCTGGCCGCGACGCTGCAGCGCTTGGCGCCTTTGGCGAACGCCATCGTTGCGCTGGAATGCCATTTGTTTCCGACCGGTGCGGCGACGCCCGGGTCCGCCGCTGCGGTGGGTCACGACGCCCTCAGCCCCGCCGATCTCGGCGCGCAAGCGCAGGCGCTGTCCGTCCATTGGCTTCGTCAGCGGTTGCGCCAGGGCGCGAGCTCAGAAGACCGCGCACGCATCCCGCTGGCGCTGTTTGCCCGCCACGGCCTGCGTCGTGAGCAGTGGGCCGAAGTCGAGGGTGCCGCGCTTCGGCAGGATTGGGCGGGTCAACTGCATCAGGCCCTCCCGGCCTCGTCCGCGCCGACATGGCCCTATCTGCGTCGCCTGACGCTTGAAGCCGACCGTCGCGCTTTGAAAAAACTGGCCTCGGGCACCGAGGAATCCGCACTTTCGCTCAGCGGATTTCCCGCGCTGTGGATGGCCTGGCGCGCGGCGCGAAACGCGGTGTTGCAGTCGCGTCGCCCAGACGTCTCGCGCACTTGACATACGCTGCACCGACACCCATTTACGGTGTCTGATTATTTAAAGGACCCTCCATGTCCCCGAGTCGCGAAAACGTCGTCCGCATCATGCCGGACATCGCCAATGACGCCCGCCCGGCCACCGCCGGCCAGCTGGCGTGGGTCGGCATGGATGAAATCGAAGCGCCCATTCGCATTCAACTGACCGATGGCGCGGAGCAGTCCTCCAATGCTCGCATCAAGGCCTTCGTCAACCTGCATCGCCCCGAGGTTCGCGGCATCCACATGTCGCGTCTCTACCTGCATCTCGACCGCCACTTAGCTGCCGAACCGGTGAGCCCGGCGGGCCTGCGTCGATTGCTGCGTGATTTCTTAGATTCCCACTCAGACCTGTCGGACCGGGCGATGGTCGAGCTGCGCTTCGACGTGTTGCTGCGTCGCAAGGCGCTGGTCAGCGACAACACCGGCTGGAAGGCCTATCCGGTGGTTCTCACGGCCACCCTCGATCGCGAGGGCTTCGATCTGCAGATGAGCGTGCAGGCCACCTATTCGAGCACCTGCCCGTGTTCGGCCGCTTTGGCGCGCCAGCTGATCCAAGAACAGTTCCGCGTCGATTTCCCCGAAGGCGGCGCGCTGCAGCACGAGGCCATCCTGCGCTGGCTCGGCTCTGATCAGGGCATCGTGGCCACGCCGCACAGCCAGCGCAGCCACGCTGACGTCCGCGTGCGCTTCAGCGCGCAGGTGCAGGACCTTCCTTTGGTCGATCTGGTTGATCGCATTGAGGGCGCACTGAAGACGCCGGTTCAAACCGCCGTGAAGCGCGAGGACGAGCAAGCCTTTGCTCGGCTCAATGGCCAGAACCTCATGTTTTGCGAAGACGCCGCGCGCCGAGTGCAGGCCGCCTTGAACGCCGACGAGCGCGTGACCGACTTCTGGCTGCGTGCCTCGCACTTCGAGAGCCTCCACGCCCATGACGCCGTGGCCGTGGCCGTGAAGGGCGTCGAGGGCGGCTACGGGCCGGAGGGTTAAGGCAGTGCCCCTCAGGGCACCGGGTCGATCCCGCCGGGATGCAGGGGGTGGCAGCGACAGACGCGCTTGGTGCCCAGCCACACGCCTTTGAGCGCACCGTGCTTCTGCACCGCCTCGTGCATGTACATCGAACAGGTTGGATGGAAACGGCAGTGCTGGCCCAGATAGGGGCTTATATAGCGCTTGTAGCCCTTTAGACTGGCAAGAATGACGCGCTTCAAAGGGGCTATTTCCGGGCGGCGGGTTGCCCCGCAAGGCTTGAAAGGCTATAACACGCCGCCGCATTGGCTCAACGACTTTAGAGGATCCTCGTGGCTGCCAAGAAACCCGCCAAGAAAGCCCCCAAGGCACCGGTCAAGAAGACGAGCGCCGTTGGAAAAGTGGCCAAAGCGGTCGGAAAAGTCGCGAGCGCGGTGAAAAAAGCCGTCGCGGCACCGGCCAAGAAGGCCAGCAAACCCGCCAAGCCCGCCCCGAAAGTGACGAAGGTTGCCGCCAAACCCGCCGCTAAGGCAGGGAAGCCGGCACCCAAGGTGACGAAGCCCGCTGCAAAGCCCGCAAAAGCGAACAAACCGGCTGCAAAGCCCGTGAAAGCCGCCAAGCCGACCGCCAAAACCAGCAAGGCCGCCAAGCCGACGACCAAGCCGACGCCGAAAGTCGTGAAGCCCGCGACCAAGGCGGCAAAGCCCGTCAAGCCGGCGCCGAAGGCGGCGAAGCCCGTGGCCAAGGCCAGCAAGCCGGCCGCTAAGCCGGCAGCGGCTACGCCTGCGGCAGCCAAAGCTCCGGCCAAGCCCACCGCTGCGCCGAAGGTCGACACCAAGGCCGCCGCAAAACCCATTTCTACGCCGACGCCTGCCAGCGCGGCGAAGCCCGCCAAGGCGACTAAGTCGTCTAAAAAATCCACCCCCGTTGCGACCCCCGCGCCTTCCGTTCTCGTGCCTTTAACCCGTCCATCGGGTAATCGCGCCGGCTACGTGAAGCCCGTGCGTCCGCGCGAAGAACCAAAGCGACCCGCAACCGTGATTGAACGCGTCACCCTCCCGGCCG
>JBBQIA010000244.1:0-3689 GCA_038324485.1 Lysobacterales bacterium | reverse complement strand
CGCTCAAGGGGAGCGCCCATTTCGCGGGCGTGGTCAGCAAAGTTGCGGCCAACGCAGTAGATGCGGTGAACCGGAAGATCGGACTCACGGCCGATGATCGGCACCCGCGGGTGCGGCACCGCGCGGAACAAGTCGGACCTCATCGCCCCTGCGTAACGGCGCGCGGGGTGACGACGCGATATTCGCCGTCAAGCACGGTGCCCGCGGCGGCCTTCGGCGCGCTGCGGCTTCCGCGTAAGCGCTGCACGGCGCGGAAGGCAAGCATGCCCAAGCCAATGAAAACACCGCCGGCAAGCAGCACCAGCAGTAAAAAGACGCCGAGCAACGCAAAGGCAATGCGCAGCAGCGGATGGCGCGGGCGGCTGGGGCGGAGGCGATGGAGGTGGGCGAACAGTCCGGGCATAAGCAACATGAGACGATGAATAGGAATCGAAGTATGGACGGAGCCTTGGTGTCTCAAGTAATCGAAGTGTTAATCACGCCCGATCAGCTGCCCTCGGATGGTCTTCACGCCCTCGATTTGGGCCCGGGCCCTTTGGCGGTCCTCGCTTTGCGTCGCGGCGACGAACTTCGGCTATGGCACAACGCGTGCCCGCACGCGGGGCGTCGACTGGACTACGCGCCGGGGCGCTTCTTGATGCAGGACGGACGACTGGTGTGCGCGGCGCATGGCGCGCAGATCGACGTCGACAGCGGGCGCTGCGTGGACGGTCCCGGTCGGGGCGGCCAGATGGCCGCGATCGAGCTTAGTCGTGAGGCGACGGGCTGGCGGGTTCGCCTGCCCCTGGCATAAAGGATTCAAGCCGCCCGTGTTGGGCCAGCCACACCAGCCCACCGTAGAGCAGGGCGCAGACGCTGAGCAAGAGAAGGGCCGGCACTACATCGCCGATGACCGCATCCATCGCCTCTTCCAGTGCGACGGGCACCATGCCGGCCAGCAGCATGCCGACAACGCCGGCACTGGCGGCCACCGAGATGACCAATCCCACGGCACGATAGGGCCAGCGCGCGGTTTCGCGCATCAGAGCGCCACCGAGCAGAGCCAGCACCAGATAGGGGGCGAGTAGGGCCAGTTCCATGATCAGCAGCTTGAGGCCGAACATGACGAGGCTGATGCCCCGCGTTTGTGCAGCAGCGAGTTGAGCCAGTTCGTTCTTCGCCTCCATCGCCAGCAGCACACCCGTCGTCACCGCGCCCAAAGTCAGAAGGAGCAGTTCAAGGCGACGAAGGCGATCATTACTGGGTCGAGACACTGGATTCCTATGATCGAGGCGTGCGGGCTACCGTCACGACCCTATCACGGCGGCGGTGGTGCGCGTTACTTCGCGAAAACCAGCCACTCCAGTAGGTTCATCACGCCCACGGCCACGATCAGGTACGCCAGCATCAGCGGTAAGCCCACCCTCAAATAGTCGCGCGAGGTGTAGCCGCCAGGCCCGGCCACCATGGCCAGCACGGGGTTGGAGGCCGAAAGGAAGTTGTTAGACGCCGAAAGCGCCGCCACCAAGGCGAAAGCCATCGGGTTCCCGCCCGCCGCCAGCGCGATATTGATGGCCATCGGCACCATGATGACCGTGGCGCCCACGTTGCCAATCACCAGTCCGAACAGGGCGGTCAGCAGGCCAAGCGCGATCTCCAGTGCCCAGATGGGCGTGCCCTCGCCGAGGCGCGCCAGCGTGTGCTGCGCGATCCAGTTAGCGGCACCAGTCGAATCCATCGCCCAACCCAGCGGAATCAGGCAGGCCATCAAAAAAACGGTCTTCCAACTGATGGCCTGATAGGCCTCGTCCATGTCGAGAACGCCCGTCACCAACAGGGCCGCGGCGCCCGTCATCAAGGCCAGCGGCACCGGCACCAGAGTGCTGAAGGCGAACAGCATCGTGATGATGAAAATGCTCACCGCCCACCACAGCTTGTGCGGCCGCTGCTCGGCCTTCGGATAGTCGGTCACCACCACGAAGTCGCGCGATTCTGCGGCTTGTCCGAGGTCTGTCCAGATGCTGTGGAACACCAGCAAGTCGCCGGCGCGCAGCGGAATGCGGCGAATGTCTTCGCGCCAGACTTGGTTGTCGCGGTTGATCGCCAGCAGGCTTATGCCGGAACGCTTGCGTAAGCGCAGCTCTTCCGGGCGACGCCCAACGAAGCTGGACGTTGGCGGAATCACCGCTTCTGAAATGCCCGCGCGCGCCGGATTAAAAAGATCCGAAAAATGCCGCAGTCGCCCCGAGACGCGCAGCAGATTTTTGCTGGCGTAGTCCTGAATGGAGACGCGGTCGCCCATCACGCCAATGACGGTGTTGACCCAGAGCCGCTCGTCGGCCGGCGGGGCGAGGCGCGTGTCGTTGCCGGTTGCTAAAGCGAGAAACAGCGGCGAGTCGCGCTGCTGTTCGGCATCGCCCACCGACATGCCAACCAGCGGGCTGTCGGCAGTGAGCGTCAATTCCCAAAGCTCACCCTCGATGCCGTAGGCCTGCGCGAAATAGCTGTCGGTGCGGGCCGGCGCAACGCCCTTGGTTTCGTCGTCTGGCAGCCATCGGCGGGCGCCGAAATGCCAATACACGAGTCCGATGACGACCATGGCCAAGCCGATCGGCAGCGGCGCAAACATCGGCAGCGGCTCGAGCGTGGCGGCTCCCGGCGGCAAGTTGCGATTGGCCGCCGCCAGCAAGTCGTTCAAAAGAATGAGCGGCGAATTGCCGACCATCGTCAGCGTGCCACCCATGATCACCGCCGTCGCAATCGGCAGCAGCAGGCGCGAGAGCGCAATGCCGGTGCGGCTGGACAGTCGCGAGGCCACGGGCAGCATCAGCGAGGTCACCGCCGGGTTTTGCATGAAGGCAGAAAGCAGGGCGGCGAAGGCTGAGCCTAGAAACAGCAGTCGCGATTCGGTGCCCTTCGACCAGCGCAATAAATTCACCGCCACGCGATTGAGCACGCCGGTGCGGTCGAGTCCGGCGCCGAGCACCATCGTCGCCATTAGGCTGATCACGGCATTACCGGCAAAGCCGTCAAAAAGCTGTCCCGCAGGCACGATGCCAAACAGGCCGAGCGCAACCAGCACAACGAGCGCCGTGGCGTCCGCGCGAATGCGCTCCATCATGAACATCAGCATGGTGAACCCGACCAGCCCCAGCACGACCAGCATGTCGGTCGTTAGCGCGAGCCCGGGATTCTCCATGCGTTCTGCTCCTCAGCCGATGCGGTCGTAGAGCAGATCCCAAACGCCGTGGCCTAAGTTCAGACCGCGCGTCTCGAAGTGCGTTTGCCGCCGCCACTGTGGGCGCTCGACCTGTCCGCCGACGCCAGCGCGATTGCGCAGCGCCGGTTCCACGTCGCAAACCTCCCACATTTGCCGTGCGTAGTCTTCCCAGTCGGTCGCCAAGTGCAGCAGGCCGCCCGCTTTGAGCTTGCGCGCGATCAGTGCCACGAAGCTCGGCTGCACCAAGCGCCGTTTGTGGTGGCGCTTCTTGTGCCATGGGTCCGGGAAGTAGATGCGCACTTCATCCAGCGAGCCGTCGGCGATGTCGTGCTGCAGCACTTCGACCGCATCGTGGCAATAGACGCGCAAATTCGTCGCGCCTAATTCCGCCGCGCCATGCAGCAGCCGACCGACGCCGGGCGCATGCACTTCGATGCCGATGAGGTTGCGGTCGGGCTCGTTTTCCGCCGCGAACAGCAGCTGCTCGCCG
>JBBQIA010000243.1:0-3690 GCA_038324485.1 Lysobacterales bacterium | reverse complement strand
GTGCCTTGTTGTTTTAGGCGAAGCGAGCACTAAGATTACGCAGACCTACCCTGACTGGGCCGAGCGCCATTCGGAGCTCCCGCTACGCAGCATGAAGGGTATGCGCAATCGACTTGCACACGGCTACTATCAGATCGCCTTCGACGTCGTTTGGGAGACTGTTGCAGCGGAACTCAACCCGCTGCGACAGCAGTTGGCCCATGCACTGGCTGGGCTTGAGCGCGAAGGCCCAGGTTAAGTCGTGCGTATCGCCCTCGCTCAATTCGATTGCCCCGTCGGTGCCGTGGCCGCCAACGCCGACCGCGTGATTGCGTGGGTAGCGGAAGCGCGCGACGTTCACGGTGCCGACTTGGTGGTGTTTCCCGAGCTGACCCTGTCCGGCTATCCGCCGGAAGACCTGCTGGAGCGGCCGGGCTACTTGGCCGAATGCGCGGCGCAGATCGAGCGCGTGGCGGCGTCCTGCACGGGCGGCATCGCGGCGGTGGTGGGCTGGCCGGAGGCGGTGGGCGGCGTGGTGTTTAATTCGGCGAGCGTGCTGCGCGATGGCCGAGTGGAGGCCACGTATCGCAAGCGCCGTCTGCCGAACTACTCGGTGTTTGATGAGCGTCGTCACTTCACCGTGGGGCACGAGGACTTGGTGGTGAGCGTGGCGGGTGTGTCGGTGGGTCTGCTGATTTGCGAAGACCTGTGGCATCCCGAGCCGCTGGCCAGCACCGTCGCGGCCGGCGCGCAGCTGGTGGTGACGACCAATGCCTCGCCCTTCGAACGCGACAAGGGCGCCATGCGCGACGCGCTGATGGCGCGTCGTCTTGGCGAAGCGAAGGTGGCGCTGGCCTATGTCAATGCCGTGGGTGGCCAAGACGAGCTCGTGTTCGATGGGGCATCGCTGTTGGCCGATGCCGATGGTCGGGTGCATCCGCCCGCGCCGGCGTTCGAAGACCACTGGCTGGTGGCGGATTTCGATGCGGAGTCGGGCCGGTTCTCGCCGGTGATGTGGCCCTTAGGCCAAGACGCGTCGCGCGAGTCGATGGCGTATCGCGCGGCGGTGCGCGGCCTGCGCGACTACTGCGGCAAGAACGGCTTTGCGTCGGTGTGGCTGGGATTGTCTGGCGGCATCGATTCGGGACTCACGCTGGCGATGGCCGTTGATGCGCTGGGTGCGGCGAACGTCCGCGCCGTGCGTTTGCCCTCGCGCTACACCTCGGACTTATCGAATGACTTGGCGACCGAGCAGGCCGAGGCCTTGGGCGTGCGTCTGGAGACGGTGGCCATCGAAGCGCCCTTCGAGGGCTTTCTTGCTGCGCTGGGGCCGATGTTTGCCGGCTTGGCGCCCGACATTGCCGAAGAGAATCTGCAGTCGCGCTGTCGCGGCGTACTGATGATGGCTTTAGCAAACAAGCTGGGCGGCCTGCTGCTGACCACCGGCAACAAGAGCGAGTACGCCGTTGGCTACGCGACGATTTACGGCGACATGTGCGGCGGCTACGCGCCGCTGAAAGACCTCTACAAAACCGAGGTATTCGCCCTGGCGCGCTGGCGCAATGCGCAGCAGCCGGCGGGCGCGGCGCCGGCGATTCCCGAGGTGGTGATCACGCGGCCGCCATCGGCCGAACTGCGCGACAACCAGACCGATCAAGATTCACTGCCGCCTTACGAGTTGCTGGACGCCATCCTCGAAGCGCACATCGAAGACCGCGACGGCCGCGCGGCCCTTCTGGCGAAGGGCTTTCCCGAGGACGCCATCGATCAGGTGCTGCGCTTAGTGCGCATCAGCGAGTGGAAGCGGCGCCAAGCCGCACCGGGGCCGAAGCTGTCGCGGCGAGCGTTTGGTCGCGAACGCCGCTATCCGATTACTAACGGCTGGCGGAATTAGCGGGCATGCAAGGCCATCCTAGGGCTTAGACGCTTAGCGCGGGCACGTCGACCTTCGGCAGCAGCCGGGCTTTGTATTCGCGGTCTTCGTAATAGCGAATTTTGTCGCACTGCACCGGATTCGGAATGCCCTCGTAGAACACGATCTCGCGGTCATTTGGCAGCGCTTTTAGCTCTTGGGGAAGCATCAGAGCGCGTCGTTCGATCTGCTCGCCGACCGTGTTGGTGCTCGATCGGGTCACGGTTTTGCGCTTTTCGGTCGTGCTGCCCAGCATTTGCGAGTAGTCCTCCGCATCCTTCTGCTCGCGCGGGGTGAATACGATCTGCAGCGCATGGTTGGTGACTAGAGTGCGCGACAGCTCGCGACCGTACACGGCATCGAGCTGCGCGAGACTTTGAATGATGGGCAGTAGGCGCAGGTTGTAGCCCGCCATGTAGGACACCGCCGTGGCGATGATGTCGACCTTGCCAATGGCCGTGAACTCATCCATCAGCAGCAGGCACTGATGTTTCAGAGTGGCGTCGTTTTGCGGCAGGGTCTTTGTGTTGACGTTGATGAGCTGGCTGAAGAAGAGGTTCACGATGAGCCGCGACTCGGCCAGCTTGTTGGGTTGAATGCCGACGTAGATCGTCATGCGCTTGCGCCGCACGTCGTCTAGCCGAAAGTCATCCGCACTGGTGGCGGCATCTAGCACGGGATTGATCCATGCGTTTAGGGGTTCTTTAAAGCTGCCGATGATCGACGCGAAGGTGTCGTCGGCTTGGCTGAGCAGACTGGCAAAGGCGCTGCGAGCGGCATCACCGAGGAAATCGGTGCGAGAGAGTTCTTTCAGGTGCGGCTTAAGCTCGCTGGTGCCGTCCCCCGAAGACACCCGATACGCAGCGCCGAGCGTGGGCACGCGCCGTTCTAGGACCGGCACGCCGTCTCGCACTTCGCGATCGTGTCGCTCGAACAGAAACAGAGTGATGGCCAGAAAGGCGTTGCGTGCTTGGCTGGTCCAAAACTTATTGCGCTCGTCGCCGTCCGGGTAAAGCATCGCCGCGATGCTTTGCAGGTCGGACACGCGAAAGGCCGGGTCACTGGAGACGTAGGAGAGTGGATTCCAGCGGTGCGTGCGGCGGTCTTCCGCGAAGGGGTTGAACAAGAAGACCTGATGGCCGATGGATTTTCTCCAGCCGCTGGTGAGGTCAAAGTTTTCTTGCTTGATGTCCAACACCACAGCCGAATCGCGGTAGTCGAGCAGGTTGGGGATGACGATGCCGACCCCTTTCCCCGAGCGCGTGGGGGCCGCCAGGATCACAAACTGTTGGCCGGCAAGGCGGATGCGTTCGCTATTGATCTGGCCTACGACGATGCCTTGGTCATGCGCTTTAAGCAGCCCCTTCGCCGCGAGCTCGCGCTTCGACGCGAACCTTGCGTCGCCGTGCAGGGCGCGTTCGGGCGCTTGCAGCGCTTTGAAGAGCAGCACGAGCCAAGCTAGCATAGGCAGGCCAAAGCCCAGCGCACCGGCCGCCTTGATCCTGTCGGCGAAGGCGCCCCATTCGGGGTTGTCCAACTGCTGCCAGTAGGGCAGATAGCCGCTCCAGTGAAACGAGTCGATCGGTTGTTGAAGCAGCATCAGCACGGCCATGCTGGCCAAGACAAGGCCCGCGGCCAGTGCGACTGGCAAGAGGATTGCGGCCGCGATCAATCGCGGTTTACGCGCCATCGGGCGTCCTTGCGCGCATCGAGTGGCCCTCTTGCGCCTGTCGCTGCTGCGCCTGAAGCGCTTGCTGCTGGTCTTGGCCCTGCTGTTGCTCGATCACCTCGTTGGCGGA
>JBBQIA010000242.1:0-3698 GCA_038324485.1 Lysobacterales bacterium | reverse complement strand
GGCCAGTGTGCGACGCCGTTACTCAGCTGTCTCGCATTACGCCTTCGACGTGGTCGGAGGGTGTCTGGACCTCGACTAAGGTTGGATGGCTACGCGTCGATCGACGGCGTAGCATGAATCGCCGGGACTAATCCCGTTCGGAAGGGGAGAGCCGATGTCGCACCGTCACACGTTACTTTTCACTCGGTTGCCGAGTGCACTGCTCTTGGCCAGCGTATTCGGCTGCACGGCAACAAGCGCACAGGGTTCTGCCGAGGCTGTCCCGACCGAGCGCGAGCAGGCCCTCGAGGCGCGCGTGGAGTCTCTTGAACGCATGGTTCGCGAATTGCTGGCGGCGCGCGATGTTGACGCGGCGCCTGTCTCGCCGCCGGCAGCCGCGCCCGTCAATGCAGCGGTGCCGGCTCCGGCGATTCAAACGACGCCAATCAATACGGCAGGCTAGCCGGGGACGCGCTTTTCGTTCGGTGGCTTCGTCAAGCTAGAGGCGCTGGCGACCGACACCAATGGCGGCGAACTCGCCGACGGCAGCACGGGGCGTTTGTTCTATCTGCCTGGCGGTGTTCCCGTGGGTGCCGCGGACGAAGGTGCGGACTTAGACAGCAGCGCGCAGTTGTCGCGCTTTTGGTTTGGCAGCGACAGCGCGCTCGAAGATGGCACGCCGCTGAAGGCTTACCTCGAGTTTGATTTGTTCGGTGGCGCATTGGGTAACGAGACCAACACCAATACCTATGGCGTCGTCGTTCGACACGCCTATGCCAGTTGGGGGCCGTGGTTGGTCGGCCAAACGTGGAGCAACTTCCAGGACCCAGCGACCCTGGTGGATGCCATCGACTTGGTTGGCGCTACTGACGCGACGATATTTGTTCGTCAGCCACAGGTTCGCTACAGCAAGGGCGAATGGTCGATCGCGCTTGAGAATCCCGAAACGACGGTGGGCAGCTTCCGTGGCAATGGGGTCCGGATTTCGTCAGACGACAATCGCCTGCCCGACGCTACGGCACGCTGGACGCGCAAAGGCGATTGGGGTCATTTGAGCGTGGCCGCCGTGCTGCGCGAATTGCGCCACGAAACCACCACCGGCATCGATGAGACCAATGCTGGATACGGGCTTTCCGTGACCGGTCGCCGCGTTATCGGTGGTGCCGATGATCTGCGCTTCGGCGTCACCGTCGGTCAAGGCATCAGTCGTTACATCGGGTTTGGCATCGCGCCAGACGTGATTGTCGATAGCAACAATCGGCTCGACACGGTCGGCATGGTGGCCGGATTCGCCGGCATTCGCCACGCTTTTCATTCGAAGCTCCGCGGTAATGTTTACGCCAGCGTCGCCCGCTTCGACAACGACGTTAGCGTCTCCGGCAGCGGCGCCACCGAAAAGGTGGGCTCGATGGCCGCTAACCTGATTTACAGCCTGCACCCAAAACTTGATGTCGGTGTCGAGGCCCGCTTAGCGCGACGCTGGCTTGAGAGCGGCGCCGAGGGCGATCTGTCCCGACTGCACTTCCATGTGAAGTACGCGTTCTAAGAACCCCGCACATACGCGCGACAACAAAAAACCCGCCAAAAGGCGGGTTTTTTGTGGAGCAGAACAAGAAGCCAGCGGCTTACTTGATCTTCGCTTCCTTGTACATGACGTGCTGACGGATGGTCGGATCGTACTTCTTGATCTCGAACTTGCCGGTCATCGTCTTTTTGTTTTTGTCGGTGGTGTAGAAGTGGCCGGTACCGGCCGACGACACCAAACGAATCTTGTCGCGCTTAGAAGCCATGGTGGTTCTCCCTTAGACCTTGACGCCGGAGGCGCGGAGTTCGGCAAGCACGACATCAATGCCGTTCTTGTCGATCGTGCGCAACGCGTTGGCGGAGATACGCAGCTTCACCCAGCGGTTTTCGCTGGCAACCCAGAAGCGACGATCGTGAATGTTCGCCGCAAACGTGCGACGGGTTCTGTTGTTGGCATGCGAAACGTTATTACCGGTGATCACGCTCTTACCGGTTACCTGACACTTGCGGCCCATAAGGCTCTCCTGGGTGCTGCGTGGGTGCCATCCATTGCCTGGACGGCTTCGGCCCGGCCCGCGAAGCGGGTCGGCAAGCCCTGCACGACCAATGGACGGACGCAGGGAGCCGCGCAGTATGCCAGCCGGGGCCGGGCGCAGCAAGGCGGCCTGTGGTTGCCTCACCGCAGGCTTCCCCCGACACTCAAGTTCTCCGAGATTGGGACATCCGCATGATCGTGACGGTGGCGAACCACAAGGGCGGCGTCGGCAAAACGTCGCTGGCGGCGCATCTGGCCTTTCGCGCCGCCGAGCGCGGCAACAAGGTGCTGGCGGTCGACTTCGATGCCCAAGGCAACCTCACCGGCACGCTGGCCGATCGCGGCCGTGCGCTGCGGGCCGATGGCGCTGATCAGCTCTTCAGCGCCGACGCGGTGCCGGTGCCGATGCAGGGCGTCGAGCCAAACATCTACGTGCTCCCGGCCACCGCCGCGCTGAATGCCACCGACCGTGGCCAGCTGTCGCAGGCTTTCACCGCCATCAGTCACCTGAAGGCCTTGAACAAAGAATTTACCGTCATCGTCATCGACACGGCACCGGCCATTGGCTTGCGCCTTACCGCCGCCTTGGCCGCCTCGCAGCGATTAGTCATCCCGCTGCAGCCGGAAAGCTATGCGGTGGACGGCGTGGCCTCGCTATTGGCCGAGGCCGTATCCATTTCCGAACACATGAATCCGGGGCTGGCGCCGGCCGAGTTCGTGATTAATGCCATGAACCCGCGGGCGAAGCAGCACGCACAGATCAGCGCGCGCTTAGCGAAACAGTTCAAAGTGCGCACGCCTTACTTGCGCCGCGCGATCGCCGTGGCCGATGCGCTGGCCGCCAAGCGTCCGGTTTGGCGCAAGCCCAGCAACAGTGCCGTAGCCAACGAGTGGGCCGTGCTCTGCGATGAGTTGCTGGATGAGTTTGGCGTGTTGGACTGGACCTGAGACGGGCGATTTTGACCTGCGACAAGCGGGCGAAAAAAGTTCGGTCCATGCTGGTGAGGTGCTCCGACCTGGGGCTCTCGTCATTCGATATGGCGTTCGATGTGCCTCTCTAGGAGTGTCCGATGCCCACGTCTCCCCGATACGCCACACCGATGATTGCTCTGCATTGGTTGATGCTGGTGCTCATTGCCATCGTTTACGTCTGCATGGAATTCCGCAGCGAATTTCCGCGCGGCAGCGAACCCCGCGAACTCATGAAGGCCATCCATTTTTCCGGCGGCTTGAGCGTGCTGATTTTGGTTTTTGCGCGCCTGATGCTGCGATTCCGTCAGGGCGTTCCGGCCATTACGCCGCCCTTGTCGCGCTTCGCGTCGCTAAGCGCCGTTGCGGGACACGCCGCGCTCTACGTTTTCATGATCGCCATGCCGCTGTTGGGCTGGCTACTGTTGAGCGCCGAGGGCGACGCCATTCGCCTCTGGGGTCTGTCGCTGCCGGCTTTAATCTCGCCAGACCGGGCGTTCGCGCACCAAATTGAGGACTGGCATGAGTTGGGCGGCACCATCGGCTATTGGTTGATCGGCCTGCATGCCGCTGCGGGCCTTGCCCACCACTACCTGCGTCGCGACGACACCCTGCGGCGGATGCTGCCGGTTCGTCGCCGCGCATGAGCCCACGTCATGTCGAAGGGCATCGCATCGAGCACGCCGGCTGG
>JBBQIA010000241.1:0-3702 GCA_038324485.1 Lysobacterales bacterium | reverse complement strand
CCTGCAGCGTGGCGCGCGCTTCCGGCGACTTGACGAACACAAAGCGCGCCGGCGAGGCGTTGGCGCTGGTCGGGCCCCACTTCAGAAGGTCGTAGAGCGCGTGCAGCTGCTCGTCCGACACGTCTTTGGCCTGCCACGCGTTGTGCGTGCGGGCGCTGCGAAAGAGCTGATCGAGGGTATTGGCGTCGAGAACGGTCATGGGAAATCCAAGCGATGGAGGGGTTATCCGGCCACGGAGTATGGGTGGCCAGCCTTTCCGGACGATGCCCGCCGCTGCAACAGGTTGTTGTGAACGTCAGAACGCCGCGACGCCGATGCCGCGCTGCGACATAAGACGCCCAAGCCCCGCCCGCTACACTCGCCGCATGAGTGCGTCGACCCCCTCCATTCTTGTTGTGCACGACGGTGGCGCCGGCAATCGTCGGCAAGCGCTGGCCTTGGCACAGGCGTGGGACCTGCCCTACGACGAACATGTGCTGAGCCCGCGCTGGCCTTGGCGCTGGGCCGCACCGCGCCTGCTGCCGGGGTCTTCGCAGGCGTTCGGCGAGGCCTTCGGCGCGTACTGGACTCAGCCTCCGCCTGTGGCCGTGGGCTGCGGGCGACAGGCCGCGTTGGCGACGCGGCTATTGCGGCAGCGCGGCAGCCACGTGGTGCAAATCCTCAACCCGCGACTGCCGATGACACATTGGGACACGGTGGTGCTGCCGGCGCACGACGGCGTCAGCGCCGCCAACGTGCTGCGCTTGGACGGCAGCCTGAATCCCATCGACGACGCGTGGCTTCAGCGCGCGCGCGACGCCCATCCGGCGCTGGGCGACGGCGACGGCCCACGCACCGTTTTCATGCTGGGTGGCCCCACGGCTGACAGTGACTGGGACAGCCGCGCCTTGGGCACGGTGATGGCCCTGCTGCTGGGCTGGCAGGACCGCGACGGCGGCCGCCTGCACGTCATCGCCTCGCGGCGCACGCCGAAATTCCTGCGCCAGCAGCTTCGCCAAACACTCGCCGGCCGTGCGCTGTTTTGGGGCGATGAAAGTGACGGCCCAAACCCCTACGAAGGCGCACTGGCTTGGGCCGATCAAATCGTGGTGACGCCCGATTCGGCGAACTTGATTAGCGAGGCCGCCGCCACCCGCGCACCGATGTGGATTGCGCTGCCGCGCTGGAATCGCGGCCGCCTTCGGTGCTTGATTGCCCACGCCATCGACAGCGGTCGGGCGCGGCCACTGGGCCCCGAGGCGGGCCGCTGGAACATCACGCCATGGCGCGAAAGCGCGCGCGTCGCCGCCGCACTGAAACCTTATGTGTTGGAACGGCTGGGAGGGCCGGAGCCTGTCGTAGAGGCCGATGCGGCGCCCGTTGGCAGCACCGCCAAGGCCCTCAGTAATTCCAGCGACGCCAGCGCGTCCTGAGCCTGCGCCTGCTTCACTCGTCGCGGTCGGCGATCGAGCGTGCAGCCCAAGGCCAAATCCACCAGAGCCGCATGCGCGCGCGCCAGCCCGTCGGCGCTGGCCGCGTCCAGCACGCCTTCTGCGGCAAACGTCGCCAACAGGTCGCCGCTATGCCTCGGCGCTGCGAGCGCGGGATGCGCCTGGGCATGCCGAAGCACGGCGTATTGCAGCGCGAATTCCAGATCCACTAAGCCGCCGTGGCCCTGCTTTAGATCGACGTAGCCATCACCGCTGCGATCGAGCTCACGGCGCATGCGATCGCGCATCGCGCCGATGTCTTGAGCAAGGCGCTCGGGGTCGCGAGTGCGGGTAAGGATTTCTTGCCGAAGCGCGTCGATGCGGGTCATCAATGAAGCATCGCCCGCCAGCGGCCGCATGCGGATAAGGGCCTGATGCTCCCAGGTCCACGCGCGTTCGCGCTGGTAGCTGGCGAAGGTTTCGAAGTTGACCACCAGCAAGCCTTTGCCACCGTCGGGACGCAGACGCACATCCACTTCGTAGAGCTTTCCCGAGGCCGTGGGGGTATCCAGCAGGGCCACCAGTTTTTGCGCCAAACGCAGGTAATAGCGACCCACTTCCAGCGGTCGAGCACCGTCAGAAACCGCATCGGGCGGCGCCCCGTGTACGAACACCAAGTCCAGATCAGAAGCAAAGCCCAAATCCTGCGCGCCGATGCTCCCGTAGCCCAAGACGGCAAAGGCCCCGTCCGGAAGACGGCCGTGCGCCCGCTCTACCTCGCGCTCAGCGAGCCGCAGCACGGCCTTCAGCACCGACTCGGCCACGCTGGCGAGCAGCCGCGTGGCGGCCACGGCGTCCACGCGCTTTGCGCGCCAAGCCAAGCCAATGCGGAAGGCCAAACTTTGGCGACGCTCGGTGAGCGCCATCAGCGCCGCCTCGACATCGTCGTGCGTCACCAAGACGCCAGCGATCAGGCGAGCCATCGTCTCCTCGTCGGGCAGCGGCCCTGCGGCGCGCACGTCTAGCAATTCGTCGAGCAGCAGCGGGTGTTCGGTCAGCCGTTCCGCCAAGAGCGCACTGCCGGCGCAGACGGTCGCCACGCGCGCCAAGGCGGCGGGCTGCTCCACCAAGAGCGCGAAGTAGCTGCTGCGCCGCCCAATGGCGGTCAGCAAAGCGATGCCACGACTCAAGCTGGCGTCCGGCGCGTCGCTGGCCGCCGCTTCGGCGATGAGGGTCGGCACGATCTGGTCGAACCACGCCGTGGCGCGCGTGGACAGACTGCGGCGCAGGGCAGAATCCGCCAAGCGGCGCAGCGCCTCATCGGCCGCCGTCGCGTTGGAAAAACCGACATCGACCAACACTTGGCGCTCACCGCCGTCGGGCAGCGCGGCCCAGTACGCCGCCAGCGGCGAAGCCAACGCTGACGCCGAGGGCGCGTCGCGGCGGTTGCCCAGCACGGCGGCGAACTCCGCAGCCACGACCTCGCGATGCGAATGCAGTTCGGCATCGAGCGCCGCTGCATCGGAGAAACCCAAACCGCGCGCAATGCGCAAACGATCCAGCGGGTCGGACGGCAGCGCGTATTCCTGCGCGTCGCGCAGCATCTGCACGCGGTTCTCCACGCGCCGCAGGAAGCGATAGGCCTCAGCAAGACGCTGCGCCATGGCCTCGGGCAAATGACCGGCCGCGGCCAGGGCGCTCAGCGCCGGCAGCAAACCGCGACGACGCAGGGCCGGCTCGCGTCCGCCGCGAATCAGCTGGATGGCCTGCACCAAAAATTCCACCTCGCGAATGCCGCCGGGGCCACGTTTCAAGTCGTCGGCGCGATCTTGGCGAAGCACCTCGGCTTCAATCATCGCCTTCATGTCGCGCAGCGAGTCGAGCGCGGTGAAGTCGAGGTAGCGGCGAAACACAAAGGGCCGCAGCGTGGCGATCATGGTCTCGCCCGCGGCCAAGTCGCCGGCCACCGGCCGCGCCTTCAGCCAGGCGTAGCGCTCCCAATCGCGGCCCTCGCGCTGGAAATAGGCCTCCATCGCGCCGAAGCTCATCGCCAAACGTCCGCTGTCGCCGAAAGGCCGCAGGCGTAAATCGACGCGATGCGAAAAGCCGTCGGCCGTGGTGTCGCCCAACAGCTGCGCCAAACGCTGACCAAGCCGAATGAAGTAGGGCTCGGCGTCGAGCGCACTCGGCCCGTCGCTTTCACCCGGCCCGGCGTAGCCGTAGACCAAGTCCACGTCGGAGCTGAAGTTCAACTCATCGCCGCCCAACTTGCCTAAGGCAAAAACCACCAGCT
>JBBQIA010000240.1:0-3747 GCA_038324485.1 Lysobacterales bacterium | reverse complement strand
GCCGCCCGTCATCCTGAAGCAGACCGGTTGCAGATTTGCACCGTGGCTGTGGGCGGCGGCGAGACCGTGCAGATCGTGTGCGGCGCACCGAACGCGCGCGTCGGCTTGAAGGCTCCGCTGGCTACCGTGGGTGTGACATTGCCCGGCGGTTTGGTGATCAGTCCTGCCAAGCTTCGCGGCGTCGAGAGCTTTGGCATGCTGTGTTCGGCGAAAGAACTGGGCAATGATCCGGACGCGTCGGGACTGTTGGAACTGACGTCGGACGCTCCGGTTGGCGCGGCGCTGGCATCGACGCTGGGCCTTCCCGACGCCCGCATTGAGCTGAAGCTCACCCCGAATCGTGCCGATTGTTTTTCCATCCGCGGTATTGCGTTCGACGTCGCCGCTGCGCTCGGCGCGCAGGTCACGCCGTTCGAGATCGAGCCGGTGGCGGCCAGCGTCACGGCGAGCCTGTCGATTGATTTGCAGGCTGGCGCCGACGCGCCGCGCTACTGCGGACGCATTATCGAAGGCCTCAACCCGAACGCCACGTCGCCCGGTTGGCTGACTGAAAAACTGAAGCGCTGCGGTCTGCGTCCGATCAGTCCTTTGGTCGACATCACGAATTTAGTGATGCTCGAACTCGGCCAGCCAATGCATGCCTTCGACGCCGACACCCTGAGCGGCCCCATCGCCGTGCGTCATGGCCGCACGGGCGAGTCGCTGACCTTGCTGGATGAGCGCGACGTCGCCATCGATCCCGGATTTCTGTTGATCACCGACGCCGATCGTCCGGTGGCGCTGGCGGGCGTGATGGGTGGCTTTGCTACTCGCGTGACCGACGCCACCACGCGCGTGTTCCTCGAGTCGGCCCACTTCGCGCCCTCGGCGGTGATTGGTCGTGCGCGTCGGCTTGGCATGCACACCGATGCCTCGCACCGGTTTGAGCGCGGCGTCGACCCGGCGCTGCCGCGCGAGGCCCTGGAATACGCCACGCGACTCGTGCTGGAGATCCTCGGCGGTCAGGCCGGTCCGGTGGTCGAGGCGATGCGCGAGGACGCGCTGTCGGTGCGCCCCGCCGTGATCCTTCGTCGGGAGCGTCTGGCCCGCGTGCTGGGTCAGCGCATTGCCGACGTCGAGGTGGCACGCATCTTCATCGCGCTCGGAATGGGTGTCGAGGCCATGACTGAGGCTTGGCGCATTACGCCGCCGAGTCGCCGCTTCGACATCGCCATCGAAGAAGATTTGATCGAAGAAGTGGCCCGCATCCACGGCTATGACGCCGTGCCGACCGCGCTGCCCGCGGGCGCGATTCCGATGGCGACGCACACCGAGTCGCGCCATCCGGAGGCCCTGCTGCGTCGTCAGGTTGCGGCCCGCGGCTTCCACGAAACCATCAATTTCGCCTTCGTCGACGCGGCCCTTTTGGGGCGCTGGGGTTTGAGTGAGGGCAGCGTGCCCCTGCTCAATCCGCTGGCCTCCGATCTGGGCACCATGCGCACGGCTCTGTTGCCGGGTCTCGTCGAGGCCATTCGGCGAAATCGCGCGCGTCAGCAAACGCGCGTTCGACTGTTCGAAATAGGTCGGGTCTTTCATGAGTTCGACCGCAGCGCCGGTCCGGTCGAGTCGCGCCGCTTGGCTTTGGCGGCCATCGGTCGGGCGCGACCTGAGCAGTGGGCCGCCGACGACCGCGCCGTCGACTTCTACGACATCAAAGGCGATCTGGAGGCCCTTGCCGGGCCTGCTGCTGGCCGCTTGGTGTTCGAGCCGGCACAGGACGTGACGTGGCTGCATCCGGGCCGTAGCGCCCGCGTTCTGCTCGACGGCGAGGCGCTCGGTTTTGTCGGGCACCTGCATCCGGGCCTCACCGCCGACCTAGACCTTGAGGGCGAAGTGGTGGTGGCCGAAGTCGACTTGGCGCGCTTTGAAGCGCGCACGGTGCCAAAGGCCGCGGAGCTCTCGCGCTTCCCGGCCGTGCGTCGCGATTTGGCCGTTTTGGTGCCCGAGGACCTGCCTTGGGCGCGGCTTGAAGCGAGCTTGAAGGGTGCCTTGGGCGGCCTGCTTCGCGAGGTTCGCGTGTTCGACCGTTATGCCGGGAAAGGCCTCGAAACTGGGGTCAAAAGTCTCGCTATGGGCTTGTTTTTGCAGGATGTTTCCCGCACTCTGACCGACTCGGACGTCGAAGCAGCGGTCCAGTCCGCCTTGGCGGCACTGGCTCGCGATTGCGGCGCCCGCTTGCGCTAAACGGGGGCGGATGTGGCATTGACCAAGGCAGAAATGGCGGAACGCCTGTTCGACGATGTTGGCCTCAACAAGCGAGAGGCCAAGGAGTTCGTCGACGCCTTTTTCGACGTTCTTCGGCTGTCGCTAGAGCAGGGCAAGCAAGTCAAATTGTCCGGTTTTGGTAACTTCGACCTGCGGCGCAAGAACGAGCGCCCGGGCCGGAATCCGAAGACCGGTGAAGAAATTCCCATTCTTGCTAGGACGGTCGTGACCTTCCGTCCGGGTCAGAAGCTGAAGGAGCGCGTGGACGCCTATGCTGGACCCGGGAAGTAATCGAGAACTCCCGCCGATTCCGGCAAAGCGCTACTTCACGATCGGTGAAGTGGCCGAGCTGTGTGACGTGAAGCCGCACGTGCTGCGCTATTGGGAAACGGAGTTTCCGACGCTAAGCCCGGTTAAGCGCCGCGGCAATCGGCGTTACTACCAGCGCCAAGATGTGCTGATCATCCGACAAATTCGTGGCTTGCTCTACGAGGAGGGCTACACGATCGGTGGTGCTCGGCTGCGCATCGACAGCGAGAAGAACGCGCAGTCTGGCGCGGTGGGCAAGGCCAAGGCGGGCGCGTCTGCGGATCAAGACACCGCGTTGTTGCGCGAGGTCCGCGAAGAGCTCGAGTCGGTGCTCCGCCTTCTTGCGCCATAGTTCTTCCCCGCGATCTCTTCGTGGCCATGAATTCGTCGCGTCAGGTATACTGCGCGGCCTCGCTGGCAACAGCGAACCCCTTTCGGTCGGGGCGTAGCGCAGCCTGGTAGCGCATTTGCCTGGGGGGCAAAGGGTCGTGGGTTCGAATCCCGCCGTCCCGACCAACTTGATGACGTAAGTCGTTGATATAAAAAAGCCGAGCACTGCGAAGTGCTCGGCTTTTTTGTGCCTCGTGCGGCGTAACCACGACGGGGCGCAACCCCGTCATGAGCCGTTGCCGCGGCTTAGCTGTCGAACAGCGCAGCATCAAGAGCAAGCAGCGACGCCGGGCCCGCTTCGATACCGGCCTTGTGCAGGCGCGTGCGCGGCAGCAGGCGCGCGAAGTAGAACCGTGCGGTTTCCCGCTTGGCCGTCTTGAAGTCGGCCGGATAGTCGCCGGCCTCGGCGGTCACGACGCTCTTTGCCCACCAGTAGGCGAGGACGACGTAGCCCGAATAGAACAGGTAGTCGACTGACGCGGCGCCGATTTCTTCCGGGTTCGCGGCGGCGCGCTTGCCGATCGCCAAAGTGGTGTCGGCGTATTCCTTGGCGAGGATCGCCAAGGGCGCGATGAATTCGGCGGCCGCAGCGTTGCTGAGGTTTTCTTCGCAGAGCTTTTGAATCATGCCGAGCAACTGCTTCAGTCCAGCGCCCTGCTGCTGCATCACCTTGCGGCCGAGCAAGTCGAGCGCCTGAATCTGCGTGGTGCCTTCGTAAATCGTGGTGATGCGGGCGTCGCGGGCGAGCTGCTCCATGCCCCATTCGGCGACGTAGCCGTGACCGCCGAAGCACTGCAGGCTGTT
>JBBQIA010000239.1:0-3750 GCA_038324485.1 Lysobacterales bacterium | reverse complement strand
AGTAGCTCATCATCGGCGAGATGATGTTGGTGACGCTGTCGCCGACGCGGTAGGCCACCTGGGTCATCTCGGGCGAATAGCCCAGCAGCATGAACATCGGGATGAACACCGGCGCCATCAGCGCCCACTTCGCCGACGCCGAGCCCATGAACAGGTTCACGACGGCCGTGAGCAAGATGAAGCAAATGAAGAGTGGAATCGTCGGCAAGCCGAGCGCCTTGATGAAATCGGCGCCTTCCACCGCGAAGATCAGACCGAGCTGCGTCCAGTTGAAAAAGGCGACGAACTGGGCAGCGAAGAACACCAGCACCAAGTAGCCGCCAAGGGTGGCCATGCTGTCGGACATGCCCTTGATGACGTCACTGTCGGAACGAATGGTGCCGGCACCGACGCCGAAGGCCACGCCGGCCATGATGCCGTAGAGGAAGATGATCACGACCACGCCGCTTAGCAGCGGAGAGCGGAGAATGTCTTGCTTCGAATCAAGAAGAAAACCAGACCCAGGAAGCTGCGGCAGTTGCCACACGCTGCCAAAAAGTTCGAGGCTGGCGCCCTGCGCGGGATAGCCGCCCCAGAAAATCAGCAGGCTGAAGGCCGCAACGGTCCAGATGGCATAGCGCATGCCGCGACGCTCGGCTGGGCTCAGTCGCTGATCGTCGGGGCGGGCATCGCCGGCGAGCGTCAGCGTGGGCACGCCGGTGTCGGCGAAGCGCGGCGCAACGATTTTCTCCGTCACGAACCAGCCCAGCAGCGTGATTAAGGGCGTGGACGCGATCATGAAATACCAGTTGGCCAAGGGGCTAACGGTGTACTTGGCGTCGACGATGCGGGCGGCTTCTTGCGACAGGCCGGACAGCAGCGGGTCGATCGTGCCGATCAAGAGGTTGGCTGAATAGCCGCCCGACACGCCGGCAAACACCGCCGCCATGCCAAGAATCGGATGTCGGCCGGCTGAAATAAAGATGAGCGCGCCGAGTGGCACCAGCAGGACGTAGCCAATTTCGCTGGCCATGTTCGACATCACGCCGGCGAAAACCAGCACAGGCGTCAGCAGGAAGCGGGGCGCGGACAGCACGAGTAGCCGAAGTGATGCACCGATTAAGCCGCTGTGTTCGGCGACACCGATACCGATCAAGGCCACGAGCACCACGCCGAGCGGCGCAAAGCCGGTGAAGTTGGTCACAGCGCCCGTCAGGATGCGGTGCAGGCCGTCGATGCTCAGCAGGTTCACCGGCGTCACCATTTCCCCGGTCGAGGGATGCGCGACGCTGAGGCCGGCGAGTGAGGCGAGCCACGACATCAACACCACCACCAAAGCCAAAACGGCGAAGAGGGTGGCTGGATGCGGCAGGGCGTTGCCGCCGCGCTCGACGATGGCGAGAAAGCGATCAATCGCGCCGCGAGGCGCCGGGGCGGCGGTGGTGTCAGTGGTCATGCGGGGTCCTGTGTACCGGGCAGTGCGGCCGATTGTGCCGCACGCGCGGCCTCAGCGAGACGGGGAAGCCCCGCGTTGTCCGCGGCGGCGATGAGTGGCGGCCACGCGGCGGGATCGAGAAGGCTCAGCGCTGGATCAAGGTCGAGGCACTCTTGCAGCAGGGACAGCGCGGCGCGCGACTCGTCTTGAAACACCCGTTGATGCAGCCACTGGCGGCCGTGGGCCAAGAGCGCGTCGCGGTCTTTGATCGGATGCAGCAGCGCGCGGTATTGCTTGTGCAGCGTTGGCGACACCGCGCGCTCTTTGATTTCGGCCTCAAGGTGGGCGCGCGCGACCTCGGTCTGACCCGAGGCCATCAGGGCGGTGATCTGGTCTTCCAGTCGATGGTCACGACTGAAGCGAAGACGCTCGGGTTGCTCTGGGCCCGTGGCCTCGAAGCCGAGCACATCGCGGTACTGAAAGATCAGCCGGCCGCCGATGTGCGCCGCGGTAAAGATGGCCCAGGCTGCAACGCCGGTGGACACCATCGCGCCGAAGAAGGGCGGCAGGATGCGGTCGAGCCAAGCCGCGCCTACTATGCCGACGCTCAAGCCGATCCAAATCAGCGCGGCAGCACCGAGATAGGCCGGGCCGATGCGCCACAGCACCGTGACCCAATACGCCGGATTGATGGCGCGGCCGAGGTCTTCGTCGATCGCCAGTGACATGGCGACCAGCGGGATCGCCATGGCCATGACCAAACGCCAGCCCGCCGCATAGGCGCTGCCCACGAACATGCCGAGGGCCAGATGGATGACGGCGAAGATCAGCAAGATCGCCAGAAGGCTGAAGACGGCGCGGTCGCCGACATCGAAGCCGAAAGCCGGTGGAACGCGATGCCCGTGAGCGGAATCGCGCAGCACCTCAAGTCCGTGCTTCGGAATCGCCAGCAGCAAAAAAAGCATCACGAAAATGCCAATGACCGGCAGTGGAAGCAGGGCCGACAGCATCGCCATGGCGGCGATGACGGCGCCATTGCTTCCGGCGAAGGCGAAGCGCAGAACGTGGGCCCAGTCTTTCCAGTAGGGCGGCTGGTCCTCGATGCCGCGGTCGTAGGACTGACCGCGCGCGGCGCGATTCATTTACTCCCGCCCAACAAGCCGCCGAGCAGGCCGCGAAGCAGCCGGCGCCCCAGTTGATTCCCCACCGTGCGCGCCGCCGATTTGGTCATGGCTTCCACCGCGCCCTGACGGCGGCCGCTGCCCCAAAGGAAGTCGTGAACACGCCCGGGCTTTTCGGCCTCGGCGGGGGCGGGCGCTTTGCCCGATGTAGACGGTGTTGGGCTCGGCGCTGCGGTAGCCGCCGATTCCGCACGGCGTTCCAGCATTTCAGAGGCCGAGTCGCGGTCGAGCGGCGTGTCGTATTTTCCGCCGAGTCCGCTGGCGGCCCGAAGCGTGGTCCGTTCTTCCGGCGTAATGGCACCCAGACGGCAGGCTGGTGGCGCCATCAGGGTGCGCTCGACCGGCGACGGATGCCCGCCGCCTTGCAGCGTCGAGACGAGGGCTTCGCCGACGCCCAGTTCGGAAATGACGCGCGCCACGTCCAGCCCCGGATTGGGCACGAAGGTTTCGGCCGCGGTTCGCACGGCTTTCTGGTCGCGCGGGGTGAAAGCGCGCAGCGCGTGCTGGATGCGATGGCCCAGCTGTGACAGCACGACGTCGGGGATGTCGCTGGGGCTTTGCGTGCAGAAGTACACGCCCACGCCCTTGGAGCGAATCAGGCGGACGACTTGCTCAATGCGCTGCTGCAGCGACGGCGGGCAATCGGAAAACAGCAGGTGCGCTTCATCGAAGACGAAGACCAGCTTAGGTTTATCGAGGTCGCCGACTTCCGGCAGGGTCTCGAACAGCTCCGAGAGCAGCCACAGCAAAAAGCTGGCGTAGAGGCGCGGCTTCAGCACGAGGGTTTCTGCGGCAATCACGTTGACCGTGCCGCTGCCGTCTGGGCCGGTGCGCATTAGGTCACCGAGCTGCAAGGCGGGCTCGCCTAACAGGCTTCGCGCCCCGTCCTGCTCGAATTTGAGCAGGGCGCGCTGCAGAGCGGCGAGGCTCTGCGACGACACCAGGCCATAGGTTTTCGAGATGGTCTCGCGGTTTTCGCCGATGTAGCCCAGCACCGCGCGCAGGTCGTCCATGTCGAGCAGCAGCAGGCCTTCGGAATCACACAGCGCAAAAGCGATATCGAGCACCCCTGATTGCGCGTCCGAGAGTTCAAGAATGCGCGACAGCAGGGTTGGGCCGATTTCGCTGACGGTGGTGCGCAGCGGATGCCCGTTC
>JBBQIA010000238.1:0-3788 GCA_038324485.1 Lysobacterales bacterium | reverse complement strand
GCGTCAGCGTGCGGCGGAGGCTCGCGTGCTGGCCCAGCAGGCATCGGACGCGAAATCGGCCTTCTTGGCCGACCTCGGCCACGAGTTGCGCACGCCGCTAACCGGGGTGCTGGGCATGACCGAACTGCTGCTCAAAGAGCCGCTGCCCGAGGGCCAGCGCCACCGCGCCGAAACCGTCATGCGCGCCGGCCAGCATCTGCTGCGCTTGGTCAACGACACGCTCGACTTAGCCCGCATCGAGGCCGGCCGCCTGCTGCTGGAAGATGCATCCTTTGATCTGGCTGGTGCCGTCAGCGACGTAGCGCAGATGCTGCGCCCACAGGCCGAAGCCAAGGGTCTGGCCTGCCTCGTTGATCTGGCGCCGGGGCTGCCGCCCCGCGTGCGCGGCGACGAGGCCCGGCTTCGGCAGATCCTGCTCAATCTGGGCGGCAACGCCATCAAATTCACCGAGCTCGGGCACGTGCGCTTTCGGCTTTCGGCGCCATCGGCCCGCGAGGTGCAGATCGACGTCGAAGACACCGGCATCGGCTTGGACGCCGCACAGCAGGCTCGACTCTTTCAGCGCTTCGAGCAGGCCGACGGCGCGCAGACGCAGCGTCGCTTTGGCGGCACGGGCTTAGGTTTGGCGATCAGCCGCGAGCTGGCCCGTGCGATGGGCGGCGATTTGCAGCTCAGCAGCGAGAAAGGGCAGGGCAGCCGCTTCAGCCTGCGCTTGCCGCTGGCGCCGGCTGATGACGGCATGCACGCCCCTGCCCCCGCCGTGCGCGGACCTGCCGCGTCGATGGACATTTTGTTGGTCGAAGACGACGCCGTGGTGGCCGAGGTGATGATCGCCTTGCTGCAGTCGCTCGGCCATCGCGTGCATCACGCACCGCAGGCCTTAGCGGCCATGACCTTGTTGAAGACCGAACGCATCGACTTCGGGCTGCTCGACCTCGACCTGCCCGCGGTCGATGGCATTGAGCTGGCGCGAATGATTCGGCTGGCCGGCTGGCGTCTGCCGCTGGTGGCGGTGACGGCGCGCGGTGACGCGGCGTCGGAGCGCGACGCCCGCGCCGCCGGCATGGACGGCTATCTGCGTAAGCCGGTCAGTGGGGCGATGCTGGCCGAGATGCTGTCCGGCATTAATTCCGACTGATCGACCCAGTGGCGCGAAGTAAAGCGGGCGGCTTCAGTGCCGCCTCCATTCAGCGCTTGCTGTGCGCGTGCACGGCGGCGACCAGTGCGGCCACGTGGTCGGGCGACATGTCGGGCGACATGCCGTGGCCCAAGTTAAAGATGTGGCCGTCGCGCGAGCCGTTGTTGGCCGCAGCGTAATCGTCGAGCGCTCGCGCCGCTTCGCGGGCAATGCCTTCGGGCGAGGCGTACAGAGTGACGGGATCAAGGTTGCCCTGAATCGCCACCCGGCCGCCGGTGCGCCGACGCGCATCGCCCAGCGAAATCGTCCAGTCCACGCCCACGCCTTCCGCACCGCTGGCGGCCAACTCTTCGACGTAGGGGCCATTGCCCTTGCCGAACAAAATCAGCGGGGCGTAGGTGTCACCTTCGCCACGCGGCAGGCGCTGCGCGATTTCGACCAAGTAGGGCAGGGAGAACTCGCGATACAGGTGCGGGGCCATCACGCCGCCCCAGGTGTCGAAGACCTGCATGGCCTGCGCGCCGGCCAGACGCTGGGCGTCGAGGTAGGCGATCACCGCGTCGGTCACCACCCGCAGCAGCGCATGCAGGGTCTCTGGCTCGTTCATCGCCATCGCCTTGATGCGGGCGAAGTTCGGCGAACCGCCGCCCTCCACCATGTAGCAGGCCAGCGTCCACGGGCTGCCGGAAAAGCCGATCAGCGGCACGCGGCCATTCAGTTCACGACGAATCACCCGCACCGCGTCCATCACGTAGCGCAGTTCGCCCTCCATATCGGGCATGCCGAGCTTGGCCACGTCGGCCATCGATCGCACGGTGCGCTCGAACTTCGGGCCCTCGCCGTCGGCGAAGTACAGGCCAAGGCCCATCGCGTCCGGCACGGTGAGGATGTCGGAAAACAAAATGGCGGCGTCGAGCGGAAAGCGCTCCAGCGGCTGCAGCGTGACTTCGCAGGCCAGATCGGGGTTCTTCGCCATGGCTAAAAAGCTGCCGGCCTTCGCGCGCGACGCCCGATATTCCGGCAAGTAGCGTCCGGCTTGGCGCATCAGCCAAACGGGCGTGTGGTCGACCGGCTCGCGGCGCAGGGCGCGCAGAAAACGGTCGTTCTGAAGCGGGGCGTGGGTCATCGGGGTGCGTCCATTCCTTGAGCGAACATCACTTGGAAGCCGCGCTTCACCTGTGCATCGCGTGCTGATTCGAGTGCCGCGACGGCGGGGTCGCGCTGCAAAAACTGCTCGCGCTTCACCGTGGGGCGGCTGCCGGTGGTGCCGGATTCGCGCACCAGAAAGAAGCCGCCAAACAGGTCCTGCTCTAGGGTGAGCTGGACGTACTTCGGGGCCTCGCCGGCGGCGGGGCGCTGTTGCAGGTAAAGGCGCATAGGGCGCGGATTGTACGACTTCAGCGGTCAAGCGGGCTGAGCACGCCGCCAGCCCCGCGATTCAGCACATGCGTATAGATCTGCGTGGTTTTGACGTCGCGGTGGCCCAGAAGCTCTTGCACGGTGCGGATGTCTGACCCGGATTCCAGTAAATGCGTGGCGAAACTGTGGCGCAGCGTGTGGCAAGTGACGGGTTTCGGAATGCCTGCATCAACACGCGCACGCTTCACCGCGACTTGCAGCACTTTTTCATCCACATGATGGCGGCGCTCGATGCCCGTTCGCGGGTCTTTCGAGCGCCGAGAGGCCGGAAAGACGTACTGCCACACCCAGTCCTCGGCGGCATTCGGATACTTGCGCTCTAGCGCATGCGGCAGCCACACCGAACCGAAGCCGGCATCGAGGTCGCGTTGATGCTCAACCCGCGCGTCCTCCATTTGTCGACGCAGCGGCTCGGCCACGCGCGAGGGCAGCATCGTGTGGCGGTCCTTGTTGCCCTTGCCGGAGCGCACCGTAATCTCCCAGCGCTCGAAGTCGACATCCTTCACCCGCAGGCGGATGCACTCCATCAAGCGCAGGCCGCTGCCATAAAGCAAGGACGCCATCAGCCATTCCCGGCCCTGCATCCGCGCCAGTAAACGAACGGTTTCGCCGCGCGACATCACCACCGGCACGCGAATACTTCGCTTGGCGCGCACCACGTCATCCAGCCACTCCGGCGTCACGCCCAGAAGTTCGCGATACAGAAAGAGCAAGGCCGACAGCGCCTGCGACTGCGTGCTGGCCGACACCTTGCCCTCGACGGCCAGCCGAGTGAGGAAAGCCCCCATCGCTCGCCCGTCCAATTCTTTCGGGTGGCGGCGACCGTTCTCGGCCATATACCGGCGAATCCACCCCAGATACGCGTGCTCCGTGCGGATGCTGTAGTGCTTCACCCGCAACATGAGGCGAACTGCGTCCAAAACCTCTCGCGGCGTCGCCGCCTTTTCCGCCACTTCTCGCGGGTCTTTTAGCACCCCCGCTACGCCGCTTCTATTGATCATCCGGGTGGCTCCACCGTCCTTGACCCCTCCAGCGTCGCGAACGAGGGGTAGGACGAACAGCGGCCAAGAGATTGATCTAGGGTAAGAATTTCCTGATTGACGGGCGCTAGGCGAGGGCGTCAATCTGCCGCTACAGCCCCTGTCGGGGTACACAAGTAGTTAGGCCTCACGGGAGGTTGCGTTGAACGACGATCAATGGAGCAAGGAAATAGGCGAACTCATCGCAGACG
>JBBQIA010000237.1:0-3792 GCA_038324485.1 Lysobacterales bacterium | reverse complement strand
CCGGGTCGGCGCCGCACCCGATGCCGCCAAAAACAGGCTGGGCAGGCTACGCCCCTGTGCCAGAGCCGGACGCGCCTCGGCCAGATAGCGCTCCAGCCAGTGCTGGGCCTCGGCGCCAATCGGCACCAGTCGCTCCTTGCCGCCTTTACCGCGCACGCGCAGCACGCCTTGGCGAAGATTGACCGCCAAGGTCGGCAGGCTGACGAGTTCCGAGACCCGTAGCCCGGTGGCGTACAGCAGCTCCAGCATGGCTTTTTCGGCCAAGCCGACCGGGTGCGACGGGTCGGGCGCGGCCAGCAAGGCCGCCACTTCGGATTCGGTCAGCGCTTTCGGCAGGCTGCGCGGCAGGGTGGGTAGTTCAAGCAGGGCCGTCGGGTCGGCGGTCAAGCCGGCATGCCGAAGCGCATCGGCGAAAAAAGCGCGCAATGCCGCCATCAGCCGGGCCGTGCTTCGCGCTGCGTAGCCCTGCGTCGAGCGCCACTGCAGCAGAGCGTAAAGGCCCTCGCGGTCGGCGCGCTGCAATCCCGGCCTGCCACGCAAGGCTAGCCAGCGCGCCACCAAACTCAAGTCGCCGCGGTAGGCCGCCTGAGTCGCGCGGGCGCTGCCGGTATCGGCCCAGTGGCGGCGCAGAAAGGCCTCAATGGCCTGCGCGTCGGCCTCAGGGGTGTCTGGCCACGCCTCGTGCAAACGCCGACGCGAGGCCGGTGTCGAGGCAGAACGAGAGGGCTTTAAGGGCAGTGATGCGGCCATGACTCACTGTAACCAAGTCGCTCGGTATCCTTGACGGCATGACGACCTCCCTCCCCGAAGCACGGCCGGCCCACGTCGGCTGGCGCCTGCTCGCCCTTGTTTACGACCTGTTTCCGGTCTTCGCCCTCTGTCTGGTCTTCGGCGCGCTGGTGACGGGTCTCGCCTCTGTCCTCGGGCACCCTGATCTCAGCGACCTGCCCTGGGCCGGACCGCTGCTCGCCCTTGGCACATGGGCGGCGGCGGGCAGCTACGTCGTGATGAGCTGGGCGCGCGGCGGCCAAACCATGGGCATGCGTCCTTGGCAGCTGCGGGTAGTGGCGGCCTCTGGGCAGCCGGCATCGCGCAAGCCCCTACTTATTCGCTATGCGAGCGCCACGGCCCCGGCCATCGTTGCCCTCGAGCTGGGCGCCCTGCTGCCTTGGCCCAGCGCGATGGCGCCGTTTTGGCTGGCGGGCGGGGTCTTGCTGGCCGGCTGGCTGTGGGGCCTTGTGGACCGAGAGGGCGTGCTGCTGCACGACCGGCTGTCGGGAACGCGCTTGGTCCGCGTGATCAGCGGCGCCTAAACCACCACGCCCCCAGCGCGACCAAGATCAGCACCGGCAGGGCGTAGGCCAGCACGATGGGCCACTGATAGGCCTTCGCCAAGTTCACCAGCATCGGCTGCAGCAAGCGCGCCACCAAGGCGAAGACGATGCCGATGAACAGGCGTTGCCCAAAGCCGCCGCTGCGGCGCTGGCCAAAGGCGAAGGGCAGCGCCGCAAAGACCAGCGCCAGCGTGGTCAGGGGATAAAACCAACGCGCCCAGAAGGCGTCGCGGAGCGAGGCAGCATCAAGGCCGTTTCGCTTCATCTGCGAAATTTGCCCGGCCAGGTCGCGGGTCGACAAATGATCGGGACGCTGCAGGCTGGCCTCGATTGAACCCGGACGAAGCGCCGTCGACCAAACCTGCTCGTCGAAGGTCTCCACCCCCGCACTGCGCGCGCCAAAGGTCGTCCGCCGCACGTCACGCAGCAGCCAGCCGCGGTCTTCGCGATAGTCGGCTTCGCCTGCTTCCTGAATCCACAGCAGGCGACCTTGCGGGTCAAAGGCATAGACGCTGACGCGACCGAAGACGAGGACGGTTTGGCCGTCCACCACGCGGCGCTCGCCGCCCTGCGCGTTGAACACCTCGCGGCCTTCGCGCGCCCAGACGTTGGCGCCACCGGCCAGCGTGACCTCGTGCTTCATCGAGGCCAGCTTCAGGGCTAGCGCGCGCTGCTCAAGCTGCGGCGTCAACGACTCCGTCGCCACCATCAAGGGGATCGTGAGCAACAAAATCAAGCTCAGGACGGTGCCGGTAATGCGCAAGGGGGATAGCCCCGCAGCGCGCAGCGCCACCAACTCTGAGCGCGCCGCATGACCGCCCAAGGCCAGCACGCTGCCGATGACCGCCGCCATCGGGAAGTTTTCATAGGCCCGACGCGGCAGCTGCAAGGTGATGTACATCAAGGCATGGCCGAAGCCGTAGTTGCCCTGACCAAAATCATCCACTTGATCAATGAGGACGCCCAGCACCGCAAAGCCGGTCAACACCAGCCAGGTGCCCAGCACAGCCAGCATCACCGACCGCGCGATGTAGCGCTGATCAACGCGAAGCAGGCTCATGCCGTCGCCTCGCGACGCTTTTTACGACGCGGCGGTTGGCCATCGCGCGCAATCATCCACGCGGCCACCGCTAAGGCCGGCAAATGCAGCCACCAAAAGCCCAGCAACATTGGGATCTGGCCGTTGCCCAGCCACGCCTTGCCCAGCACCAGCAAGTTCATGCCAAAGGCGTAGGCCAACACAGAAATGATCATCCGACCGTAGCGCGCCTGTCGCGGCGGGCTGCGCGCCAAAGGTAGCGCCAGAAACGCGAGGATGAGCGCGAAGATCGGTACGCCGATTCGGTAATGAAACTCTGCGCGGGCGCGCGGCGTTGCGGTGGGGCTGATCAGGTCGAGCGTCGGACGCGCCGCCAGCGGGTTTCGGTTGTCGCTTTCCACGTCGGGCAAGCGCACTTCATTCACTGCAAATCGCTGCAGTCGAAAATCCGGCTGGCCTGCTTGGCCCTCGGCGCGAAATCCATCGCGCAGGCGCAAGAAGCGGCCACCGCGATCCAAAAACATCTCGCCTTCCACCGCGGTGATCACGTCCACGCGATCGTCTCGGCGCATTTGGACAAACAGGCGCTTGAACTGCCGACCATCAGGCGACAGCTCGCCAACAAACACCACGCCTCGCCCGCCCGGCAGCTCAACGAAGCGGCCGGCGTCGAGCCCCGTCACCAAAAAACTGCGATTGGCGTCTTCAACGGCCTGCGTGGCGACGCGTTCCGCCGTCGGGCCCAGCCATAGTGAGCAGGCCGCGATGATCGCCACCACCGGCACGGCCACGCCAAGGAGCGGGCCGAGCAGCTGTCGAGGGCCCTGACCGAGTGCGAACAACACCGCCATCTCGCTGTCGCGATACAGCCTACCGATGCCCATCATCAACCCGATGAAAAGCCCCAAGGGCAGCACCAGCGGCAAAAACGACACGATGCGCAGGCCCAGTTGCGAAAGCAGCAGAGGCGCCGGCACTCGGCCGCGCGCAATCTCTGAAACCAAGTCGGCGAACACTCCGCCCAGACTCACCAGCAGCAGCACGGCGATCGTTGCGGCGGTAGTGGCCGCAAGCTGTCGCAGGAGATAGCGCTGCAGTGTCGTCAAGACGGTCCTCGCATGGGATGGATTACAATCGCGGCCCTCGCTGGGCACCGCCACTTTGCTGGTCGCTGCCTTAAGCCCGACCTGCCCTCCCGGCAACGCCGGTGAGGTGCCGCATTCTACGGAAACTCCCCGATGGCACTCGAATTCGACCTGAACTCCTCCGCTCCCGCCCTACTCGACACCGACGCGCTCGTGGTCGGCGTGTTCGCCGATGGCCAGCTCAGCGCCAGTGCGCAGGCGCTGGACGCCGCCAGCGGTGGCCGCCTGACGGCGCTGCAGACGCGCGGTGATCTGTCCGGCAAAACCGGTCGTA
>JBBQIA010000236.1:0-3802 GCA_038324485.1 Lysobacterales bacterium | reverse complement strand
TGAGAGCGCCACGTGCTCGTGCTCGAAACCGTGATGCACGCGGTAGGCGATGGCGCGATCGTTATAGAGCGAGGCGAAGACTTCCTTCACCTTGACCACCACGTCATCCGGACCGGTGACGTTGAGGAAGGTCTCTTGCTGCCCGGCGAAGCTGGCATCGGGAAGGTCTTCGGCCGTTGCCGATGAGCGAACCGCAACGGCGATCTCTGCGGCACCGGCCTCTTTGCAGAGGCGGGCATACGCCTCGCGAATGGCTGCATCGAGCTGCGCCGGCAGGGGCGCATCGATCACCCAGCCGCGAATCTCGGCGCCGGCCTTCGCAAGCGTCTGAACGTCTTCGACATCGAGGGTCGCAAGCTTCGAGTAAATGCGGTCGTGCAGGGTGTTTTCGGCGATGAACTGGCGAAAGGCGGCGGCCGTCGTGGCAAATCCGCCGGGCACCGACACGCCCAGATTGGCCAGGTTGCCGATCATCTCGCCGAGCGAGGCGTTTTTACCGCCCACTTCCGGCAAATCCGTCAATCGAAGCTCATTGAGCCATAGGACGTGTGCGTTCAAGAGGAACTCCGGCGCGAAGCGGGGGAAAGGCCAATTGTCCGGGCTGGGGGCGGCGTGGACAAGCTTGATTTTCCGGTGACAATCAAAGGCTCTGCCGTGCGCGGCGTTTGCGAGGTTTTCCACACGATGAGCATCCGCCCCGTGTATTTCGTTTCCGACGGCACCGGCATTACTGCCGAAACCATGGGAAACAGCCTACTGACGCAGTTTGCGGGTATCGAGTTCGAGCGCCATCGGCTGCCGTTTGTGGACACCGTCGAGAAAGCACAGGCCGCTGTCGGCAAGCTTCAGGACAGTCAGGCGCGGCTGGGCAGTCGGCCCATCGTCATCAATACGATCGTGAATGCGGAGCTGACCAGCGTTCTGGCGGGCTCGGGCGCGCTCATTCTTGATGTCTTCGAGCCTTTCATCACCCCGCTCGAAAAAGAACTGGGGTTGAGCAGCGAAAGGCGCGTGGGTCAGGCGCACGCCCTGATTGACTTCGACGCCTACGAACGGCGCATGGACGCCACCAATTTCGCTTTGACTCACGATGACGGCACCGATCTCGATTACGAGTCGGCCGACGTCCTGCTGGTGGGCGTGTCGCGCTCCGGCAAGACGCCCACCTGCCTGTATTTAGCCCTGCATTACAGCCTGCGGGCCGCCAACTATCCGCTGACGCCGGACGATCTCGACGCCGATCGCCTGCCCGAAAAACTGCGACGGCACCGCCGCAAGCTGTTCGGCCTGACCATCGATCCGACGCGTCTGCAGAAGATTCGCGAAGAACGCAAGCCTGGCTCGCGCTACGCCACGCTGGAGGTCTGCCGCAAAGAAGTGTCGATCGCCGAGAGCATGTTCCATCGCGAGCAGATCCCGGTGCTCAGCACGACGCACACGTCGATCGAAGAGATCGCCAGCAAGATCGTCGCGAAGTTTGGATTTCAGCGCAGTCACTTCTAATCACGATTCACGCACGACTGCACGTTGAAGACGAGGCGCAGCGCCCATACAGTCTGTCGATGAAACAAAACCGCAGCGCCTTGCCTTATCCCGCCATCGGCCGTTTCGGCTGGCTGATGGGCCTGTATGGGGAAAACTTTGAACGCCTCGCAAGGCTGATCGACCTGCGCAATACGCCGGCAGGTGACTACGTGTCGACGGTGGGTGATGGCTTGGACATTCATCTGACCCTGCTTGAACGCCATGCTCACACGGTCGAGTTACGCCTGTCGTACGCCATGCCCGATCCGATCACCGGTGCGCCGGACCCCTCGGCGGTCGTCCGCGCCTATTTGGACTCTCGGCAAGCGGAAGCGACCAATTGCTACGTGGGCCGCCACTGGCAGGACGTGCTGGGCCTCAGGCCATCGCCGCAGGTGATGATGGGTCATCGGCTGCGCATGAACAGCTTTCTCAACAAGTGGCTGAGCTATCTGGACGGCATCGGCCACGGCGCTTTGACGGTGCAGCGGGGCGAGGGCACTGAACGCCACGAGGCCTCTGTTGTCGATGATGCTTGACGAGGCCGATTGCGCTGAATATGATGCGCGCCTCTCCTGTTTCGGTGGGGCTATAGCTCAGCTGGGAGAGCGCTACAATGGCATTGTAGAGGTCATCGGTTCGATCCCGATTAGCTCCACCACTTTTGCGGAATCCTCTTTACGTCCCCATCGTCTAGAGGCCTAGGACACCTCCCTTTCACGGAGGCGACCGGGGTTCGAATCCCCGTGGGGACGCCAGCACTCGCTGATTCAAACGGCTCGCAGAAATGCGGGCCGTTTGTCTTTTTGGCGTCCACAGGCTGAGTTCGCACTCAAGACGCATCGCGTATGCTGATTTTTCATCGACTCGATGGTCTGCAAAGGACGGTCATGCCGGCACGATCAGGCAGTAGTGCCTCGACGCGCGCAACGGCTCGCGCGCTGCTTCAGCTGGGCGTCGCCGGCACGGTGGGCGTGACCTCGCTTGCCGAAGCCGTGCATCAGGCCGTCCTGGCGACCACACCCATCCCTTGGCGTCCGCATGGTCCGGTGCTGCGCGCTCTGACCAGTGCTGCCTATTCCGGTGTGCGCGGCGTTGTCGGTGCTGTCGGCCGAGGCGGCGATTCGTTGCTACGTGGCGCCGATGACGCGGCCTTCAACATAGGCGGCGGGCAGCGCTCCGAAGACCTGTTGCTGCCCTTAAGCTGGCAGTCGGTATTGAACGGCGTCATTGGCGATCGGCTGGCGGCTTTGGGCAATGCCGTGGCGCTGCCGATGTCGATTCAGCCGCATCGCGACCACCGCAGCCGCGCGCATCGCCGCGACGCTGGCGGGGAGCGTGTTCTGTTCATCCACGGCCTGTGCATGAATGACCAGCAGTGGCAGACGCCAGCAAGCGATGGCGAAGACTTCGGTGCTCGCTTAGTTCGCGACGCCGGCTATCGCCCGCTTTACCTGCGCTACAACTCAGGCTTGCCGATCGCCGAGAGCGGCCGCCTTTTGGCGGATTTGCTGGAGTCTCGGCACAGCGGGCGCCATGCGTGGCAGGAGCCTTGGCATGTGGTGGCGCACAGCATGGGCGGCCTGCTCATCCGCAGCGCTATGGCGCAGGGCATTGCGAAAGGGCACCGCTGGCCGGATCGTCTTCACCATTTGGTGTTCCTTGGAACGCCGCATCACGGGGCGCCGCTGGAGCGACTGGGAACGATGGTGGACACCGCGCTTGCGCTCAATCGCTTCTCGTCGCCGTGGAAGGCGCTGGGCAAGCTTCGTAGCGTGGCGATTCAAGACTTGGGACACGCGCAGGTGGATGCTTGGGCCGCACGGCCCGATCGGCTGCAAATGCACGCCGTGGCAGGAACTCTGGAGCGCGCCTCAGGACGCCGGCTACCTAAGCTGCTGGGTGATGGCCTAGTGCCGGTTGAGAGCGCTCTCTGGCACCGGGAAGACGAGACGGCCGGCGGCATTGCCACGCGGCGAGTGTTCCACGGGGTAGGGCACCTCTCACTGATCCAGCACCCTGAGGTGGCGGATCACCTTGCCACCGTCATCGTCTAGCGAAGTCTGGATTCGCGCGGCGGCAAACTCCGCACCGCCCTCTTATTCGCGCGGCGCGTCTGGGTTAAGCATGTCGCCGTCGGTGCGCTGCTGACGGTCGGCGTCCACCTGGATCAGCACGTCGGCATGCGCTGCGGTATCCACCTCCGCGGCAGCCGCCGAGGCGACGGGGAGTTTTACCGGGGACACCGAAGTCGGTTTTGACTCGTGCTCGTACATTT
>JBBQIA010000235.1:0-3813 GCA_038324485.1 Lysobacterales bacterium | reverse complement strand
AAACCAGTGGCCAGAATCGGCTCGAGCGTGTCGGCGATGGCGCGCGGCTGCTCGTGAATTTCCTTCTGCATGAAGTGGCGATACGGGCCTAGCTCCAAGGACGCAAGCGACACGCTCGACAGCTGCTCGTCGCGCGAAACCACCGCGCCTTCGGCATCGAAAATGGTCACGGCATCGCGCTTCACTTCAGCGACGTCGCCTTCCTCGAGATAAATCACGCGACGGGTGTGCGCCACAACGGCCGAGACGTCGGAGGCCACGAAGGCCTCGCCGTCACCCACGCCGATCAGCAGCGGGCAGCCCATGCGCGCCGCAATCAATCGATTCGGTTCACCGTTCGCAATGATGGCCAGCGCGTAAGCGCCGCGCAGTTCGCGCACGGTGCGCTGCGTGGCCAGCAACAGGTCGCCGGCATCGCGCAGGTGATGGCGGACCAAATGCGCCACGACCTCGGTGTCGGTCTGCGAGGTGAACACGTAGCCCAGTGCTTTCAAGCGCTCACGCTGTTCGTCATGGTTTTCAATGATGCCGTTATGCACCAAGGCCAGCTCGCCGTCGCTGATGTGCGGGTGGGCATTGGCCTCGGTCACGCCGCCGTGCGTCGCCCAGCGCGTATGGCCGATGCCAATCTGCGCGCTCAGGCCTTCGGCGGCCGCGGCCGCTTCCATTTCAGTCACGCGCCCAGTTCGACGAACGCGCTTCAGACTGCCATCGAGCACAGCGATACCCGCCGAGTCGTAACCGCGGTACTCCAGGCGCTTGAGGCCGTCGACCAAAATCGGCACCACGTCGCGACCCGCAATGGCTCCAACGATTCCGCACATATGAGTACCCATCCACAGAACACCGGGGGCACACAGTGTAGCGGCGGCGTGACCTGCCTCCATCGTTGCCAACCGTGGAATTCTGTCCACGAGGGGGCACCACGCGGCGGGCGGACGGTGTCCGGCAAAAGCCTAAGCGGACGCCCGCGGACACTGGCCGCCGATCTTATGCCTTTGTTTCTATTGATTTTTTATCTTGGCACGCTTCGTGCAAATTGCTGGACAACTCCCGCCCTGCGTCCGCCCTCCACATGATCTCCGACACCTCCGCTCAGGACCGCCAACTCGCTCGCGCCAAGCGCCGCCTGCCCTGGGCATGGATTGCCGCTGCCGCAGCCGTGCTGGTCATTTTGGTCTTGGGCGTGCAATGGGCCGGGGCCAGCCGGTCGATCAGCGAGGAGCGTCTGCGCATCGCCACGGTGGAGCGCGGCCTGCTGGTGCGCGACGCGCAGGTCAACGGCAAGGTGGTCGCCGCGGTGAGCCCCACCCTGTACGCCCCGGCTTCGGCCACCGTCACCCTGAAAACGCGAGCAGGCGCAAAGGTGACGCAAGGCGATGTGCTGGCGAGCTTAAATAGCCCCGAACTCCGCGCCGAGCGCGATCGCGAACTCGCCACGCAGCGTGGCTTGGAAGCCGATGTGTCGCGGCAGCGCATCCTCGCGCAGAAAGCACGCTTGCTGGCCACGATGACCGCCGATGAAGCGCGATTAGCGCTGCAAACTGCGCAGCGCGACGCCGAACGCACGCAACGTGCTTGCGAACTACAAGCCATCCCGCGAGCCGATTGCCTGCGCTACACCGATGCGGTGGAAGCCGCCCAAGTGCGCGCCCGCCACAGCGATGCCGATTCGGCCCTGGAAGGTCAAAACGCGCGCTTCGAATTAGAGAGCCGCGTGCAGGAACTCGCGCGCCAGCGCGCCGTGGTCGGCGATCTGGAGCGCCGCGTAGCGGAACTGGATATTCGCTCACCCGTGAACGGCGTTGTGGGAAGCACGGCGGTCGTTGATCAAGCCGTAGTGCCGGCCAACGCGCCCTTGCTCACGGTGGTGGATCTCTCGCAGCTGGAAGTGGAGCTCGAGTTGCCGGAGTCCTACGCCGATGATCTGGGTCTGGGCATGCGCGTGGAGGTGGCGATTGGTGCGCAAACCATGGGCGGTGAACTGATTTCTATTGCGCCCGAAGTGTTGAATCGCCAAGTACTGGCGCGCGTTCGCTTAGACACGCAGCCGCAAGGCCTGCGTCAAAGCCAGCGCGTCAGCGCGCGCGTCCTGATCGACGAGAAGCCCAATGTGCTGAAGCTGGCACGCGGCCCGTTCTTCGAAACTCACGGCGGCCGCTTTGCTTATGTGCTGAATGACGGCATTGCCGAACGCCGCGCCATCCAAACGGGCAGCACCTCGGTCGCTGCGATCGAAATCGTCGATGGACTGAAAGAGGGCGATCGCGTCGTGATCTCCGGCAGCGACCTGTTCCAAGACGCCGAAACCATTCAAGTCAACGACTGATTCCAAATTACTCAGGAGACACTCTCATGCTGTCCATGAAAAACCTTTCGATGGTCTACCAGACCCACATGATCGAAACGCACGCGCTGCGCTGCATCGACATTCAGGTGCGCGAAGGCGAGTTCGTTGCGGTCACCGGCCCCTCAGGCTCGGGCAAGACCACGTTCCTCAACATCGCCGGCTTGCTCGAAGAGTTCACGGGCGGCGACTACCACTTGGACGGCGTCGATGTGCGCGGACTCAAGGACGACCAACGTTCTCGCCTGCGCAACGAGAAGCTGGGCTTCATTTTTCAGGGCTTCAATCTGATTCCCGATTTGAACCTGTTCGACAACGTTGATGTGCCCTTGCGCTATCGCGGCTTCAAAGCAGCCGATCGCAAGCAGCGCATCGAAGAAGCGCTCACCAAAGTGGGATTGGCGTCGCGCATGAAGCACTACCCGGCTGAACTCTCGGGTGGTCAGCAGCAGCGCGTCGCCATCGCCCGTGCGCTGGCCGGCAACCCACGCCTGCTGCTGGCCGACGAACCCACCGGCAATTTAGATACGCAAATGGCGCGCGGTGTGCTCGAGCTTCTTGAACAGATCAACGCCGAGGGCACCACCATCGTCATGGTCACGCACGACCCCGAACTGGCGGCGCGTGCGCAACGCAACATCCACATTGTCGATGGCCAGGTGCTTGACCTGCAGCGCATCGCCACGGCCGCCTGAGGAGTTTCCGCATGTTCCGCTACTACCTCGCGCTCGGCTTGAAGAGCCTACGCCGCGCCCCGGTGCTCACCGCCCTGATCGTGATGATCCTCGCCGTCGGCATTGGCGCCAGCATGACAAGCCTCACCATGTTATTGGTGCTGTCCGGCGATCCGATCCCGCAGAAGAGCGAGCGCTTGTTCGTGCCGCAGATCGACATCGGTCGGATGAACAGCAGCTTCCGGCCCAACGAGGAGCCGGAGCGGCAGATGAGCTGGACCGACGTCGAGAACCTGCTGCGCGACGCCAAGGGCCTGCGGCAGACCGCGCTGTACGGCGTCTCGCCGACCATCGACCCGCAGCGCGAGAGCCGTGCACCCTTCATCGAACAGGGCATGGCGACCACGCGCGAGGTCTTCCCGATGTTCGACATGCCCTTCGTCGAGGGCGGTCCGTGGAGCGTTGAGGATGACGCACGCGGCACAGATGTCGCGGTGATCGGGCGTGATCTTGCGGAGCGCGTCTTCGGCAAAGAAGGAGCGGTCGGAAAGCGCCTGCGCATCGACGACCGCGAGTACACCGTCGCTGGCGTGCTGGGCGACTGGAACCCGACGCCACGCTTCTATCGTATCAACGGTTCGGGCATCAACGGTGACGTGCACGCGCTGTGGCTGCCGATCCGAAATGCCATCGGTCGCGAATGGCGCAACAGCGGCTGGACCAACTGCAGCGGCGACGTCGAGCCCGGGTTCGCCGGCTTCCTGAACTCCGATTGCACTTGGCTGCAGTACT
>JBBQIA010000234.1:0-3822 GCA_038324485.1 Lysobacterales bacterium | reverse complement strand
CGATCAGAAAGTGACGGCCGCGCGGCAAGCGCCGCAATACACACACCAAAGCCCTAGGCCGCCGGCTTCATCCACGGAGCCATCCGTCGCAGCACCGCGTCTTTCAACTGGTAGTGATGCCAAAACGCCGCACCGGCGTGCGCCACCAAGATCGCCAGCAGCGCGTAGACGCCCCATTCGTGCGCGAGCTTGGCGTTGGCCTTCAACACCGCGTCCACCGCACCGGCTTTGTCCATCAGGGTCCAGCCGAAGTAGGGCGTGCTGAAGTTCGACGCCCAGTTATAGGTCCAGCCGGCCAGCGGAATAAACAGCAGCAATCCATACAGTCCGGTGTGCCCGGCGTGCGCGGCAAACCGCTGCCAGCGCGGCGTGCTGCCGGGCAGGGCGGGCGTGGGCTGAAACAGCCGCCACAGCAGGCGCGCAAGGGTAAGGCCCAGCACCGTCAAGCCGAGGCTTTTGTGCAGCAGATACACGTCGCGCTTCATCGGCGTGTTCGGCAGGTCGTCCATCAGGAAGCCGACGGTCACCAAGCCCAGCACCAGCAGCAGGGTGAGCCAGTGCAGGGTGATGCTGACGCTGCCCCAGCGCTCAGTCGTGTTGCGGATCGGCATCGTCGGTCTCCGGGTCAATGGGTGCGGTAGAGGGCGCCTCGTCTTCGGTGTCGACGGGGTCGGCCGCATCATCGCGCACGCGGCCTTGGCGAGTGGCTTCCACTTCAATGCGCACGCGCACTGCGTTGCCGATCAGGCGCGGCGATGAATCAAGCCCCACATCGCGGCGATCCAAGGTGGCGGTGGCCGAGAACCCCGCCGTGCGGCGAAGCGTCAGCGGGTGCCGCTTCACGGCATTGCGGCGCAGTTCTAAAACGACAGCCGTGGTTTGGCCGGCCACCGTCAGCTCGCCGTGCAGGCGCGCGTTGTCGTTATCGATGGGCTCAATGCGGGTGGACCGAAAGCGCGCCTGCGGATGATTGCTGACGTCGAACCAGCGGCGACCCGCCATCGTGCGATTCCAGCGTTCGTCGCCGAAATCCAAGCGCGCCATCGGCAGGGAGACATCCACCTCGGCGCCGTCCCAGCCGTCGGGATCGAAGCGAATCTGGCCTTCCGGCCCCGAGAGGACGCCGAGGCTGTAAGAAAACCCCGCGTGATTGACGTTGAAAATGACTCGCGAATGGGTCGGATCAATGCGCCATTCGGCGAGTGCGGCCTGCACTGGCTGGGCGCTCATGGCGATGCCGCAGACCAAGAGCAGCGCGGCCAGCGCGGGGCGACGAGCAAAGCGTTCGACGTTCGACATTCCCCATTCTAGGCGCACGCTCGCCGCAGGCGGGTGGCTTGCGGTCGCAAAGCAGCGTTGCGAGCATGTCCCTTCGCGCGCCGGTCCTGCGGCAGGAGCCCACCGAATGCCCAAATCTGCCCCGACGATCCTGCGCTGCGTGCGCCGCCTTCTGAGCGCGCTGCCCTTGCTGGCTGCTTTGGCGCTGCCCTTGGCGCAGGCCAGCGTGGTGCCGGAAACGCCGCAGTTTCGGCGCATCGGCGTCGATCAAGGCCTGCCGTCCAGCCGAATCACCGCGCTGGCGCAGGACCGCGCGGGCTATTTGTGGATTGCGACGGTGGACGGCGTGGCGCGCTTCGACGGCATCAGCATGCGCGTGTGGCGGCAGAACCCCGGCATCGTCGGCGGCATGCCCGACAACTTGGTGAACGTGCTGCACGTGGATGCCGACGACCGCATCTGGCTGGCGTTTTCCACCGGCGGCGTGGGCGTCATCGACGGGCGCCGTCGCGACGTCGAGCCGATCACCGATGAGGAAGCCGGCGGCCTTCGAAGCGCCGACGTCTGGGGCATTGCCGAAACGCCCGACGGCTCGCTGTGGTTCGGCACCTTCGGCGATGGCTTGTACGAGCGCACGGCGCAAGGCCGCTACATCCATCACGGCGGCGTGCCCCTTGTTCAAGACGCGCCGCCGAGCGAAAACATCATCACCCTCGCCTCGACGGCCGACGGCAGCCTGTGGATCGGCACGACGCAGGGATTGGCTCGACGCATCGATGGGCGCTTTGAACGGGTGCCTGCCGCCGAGCTGGACGGGCAGGTGATTACCAGCCTGAGTACCGAGCCTGATGGCCGACTTTGGGTGGCGACACGGACCGGGCTTTGGCAACGCAACCCCAGCGGTGAAGTGTCGCGCTCGCCGTGGGAGTCCGTATTGGGCGGCACCCGCGTCTATGGTGTGAAGCGCGATGGCCGCGGCGGCCGTTGGGTGCATACCGGGCGCGGCCTGTTCTTCGATCCGGGCGATGGTCTGCGTCAATACCTCACGCCTGAGGCGGCCGAGGGCAGCTATCAGCAGATGCTCGTCGATCGTCAGGGCGGCCTGTGGTTCGGCGATTCCGAATTTGGCTTGGTTTGGCTGTCGGCGAACTGGCGCAGTTTCGCCTCACTGTCGCGCAATACCGAACCGCGTCTGCGCCTGTCGATGCGTCAGGCTGTGGCCTTTGCTCAGGAAGCGGACGGCGGCGTCTTGATTGGTGGCGAAGACGGTCACTTGGATCGATTGGATCCACGGACGAGCGTGATTGAGCGCAACGTGGTGGCCCCCGGCGTTTTCGAAGGCACGCGGATTTTTTCTCTGACGCCGCATCCAGACGGCGCCTTGTGGGTGGGCACGACGCGTCTGCTGCTGCGGCGCGATGCCGCCGGCCGCTGGCAGCGCTGGACGACTTCAGGAACCGATCGCCTGCTGCCCGGCTCGATCGATCACATCACGGTGCTTGGCAACGGCGAGGTCTGGGTGGCGGCCTACGGCGGTGGCTTGCAGCGACGCAGCGCCGACGGTCGCGTGCTGCTGTCAGTGACCCCCGACAGTGGGCATGGCCTCTCAACGTTTGATGTCGAAGCGCTGATGGAAGGGCCAGACGGCGCGCTGTGGGTGGCGAATTCGCAGGGCGTACTGCGCTGGGATGGCGAACGCTTCACCGCACAAGTGGGCCCAGAGGGCGGCCCGGTGCAGGGCCTGAGCTTCGTGGACGCGGATGACTTTTGGGTCTATCGCCCCGGCCAGCTGCAGCGCTGGCAGCGCAGTGACGCCGGCTGGCAACGCACGGACGGCGCTGATTCGGGAAACGACGGCCTGCCCAGCGCTGAGGCCGGCGGCCTGATGCGCGACGAGGCCGGGCGACTGTGGGTTTTCACGGTGCGCGGCTTGCTGCGATTTGATCCCGGCACGCGAAGCGTCCGGCGCTTCGGGCCTGGCGACGGCTTGGCGGTGTCTGAGTTCGGACTGCGGCCGCCGCGCTGGCTTGAAGGCGGTGCGCTGATCGCGGGTGCCGTGGGCGGTGCCGTGATGTTTAACCCCATGCAGATCGCACCCGACGCGCGGGTGGCGCCGATGGTCATCGAGTCGGTCAGCGTTCGCCGCGCCGAAGACCTTGTGGCGCTTGATCCAGAAGGGGCGCTGCAGCTGGAGCCCGAAGACCGCGATCTGCGCGTTGCCGTGCGGCTGATGTCCTTTGCCGACCCCGCCGCGCACCGCTACCGTTTTCGCTTGAACGGCTATGACCCCGATTGGGTGGACGTGGGCGCCAGCGGTGAGCGCCTGCTGCCGCGGCAGTCACCGGGGCGCTACACGCTCGACATCATGGCCGCCGGGGCCGACGGCCGCTGGTCGGAGACCCATCGCTTGGACCTTGCCGTGATGCCGCCGTGGTGGCGCACCGGCTGGGCGTGGACGGCCGATGTGGTGGGTGGCCTATGGCTGTTGTGGGGCGCGGGCGCGCTGCTGCGTCGACGCTACCGACTGAAGGCCGAGCGTCAGCG
>JBBQIA010000233.1:0-3826 GCA_038324485.1 Lysobacterales bacterium | reverse complement strand
TCCGAGCCGGCTGCACCCGGCAGCAATAACTTCGCGGTCGGTGCCGCAGCCAGCGTCGACGGCCGCGCCATCGTGGCTGGCGACATGCATCTGGGACTTCGCGCGCCCTCGCTGTGGTTCCCGGCGCGCCTGCAGTACGCCGACGCCGCCGCGCCAAACGGCCGCGTCGACATCACGGGCGTCACCCTGCCCGGAGTTCCGGGGGTTATCGCCGGCAGCACGCCGCACATCGCGTGGGCTTTCACCAACAGCTACGGCGACTGGCTGGATTTTTTCGAGATCGATTTCGTCGATGCCGAGCAGACACGCTACCGCACGCCCGAAGGCGAGGCCGCGGTGGTCGTGCAGCGCGAAATCATCGAGGTGGCCGGCGGCGAAGCCGAGATTCTGGAAGTGCGCGAAACGCGCTGGGGACCGATTGCGCAGAACTTGGACGACGGTCGTGCGTTCGCCCTGCGCTGGACCGCGCAAGAGCACGGCAGCTTGGACTTCGGCTTGCTCGATCTGGCCCGGGCCGACGGCTTGGACGCCGCGCTGCGCACCGCGCGCGAAACCGGCGTGCCCGCGCAAAACATGCTGCTGGCCGATGCGGACGGCCGCATTGCGTGGCGCTTGATCGGCCGCATCCCGGTGCGCGTGGGCGGCTGCGACGCCACCGCACCACTGCGCCCGCTGGAAGGCTGTGACTGGTCCGGCTGGGTCACGCCCGACTTCGCCCTGCAACCCGAAAGCCTTGATCCCGCAAGCGGTCGCCTATGGTCGGCCAATGCCCGCATCGCCGATGGTGAGCTGCTCGCGCTGATCGGCGACTCGGGCTATGCCTTGGGCGCGCGCCAAAAGCAGATTGCTGATCGCTTGTCGGAAGTCGGGCCCTTCGCCGAAGCCGACCTGCTGGCCCTGCAGTTGGACGACCGCGCGCTGTTTCTTGAACGCTGGAACACGCTCTTGCGCGACGCTGCGGCATCGCTCATGCCGGCCGCGCCAGACATCGCCGAGGTCGCGTCGGCATGGAACGGACGGGCGTCGATTGACTCCGCCAGCTATCGGCTCACTCGGGCCTTCCGCCTGCAGGTGCTGGGTCGCTTGCGCAACGGCTTACTGGCACCGGCCAAGGCCGCACTCGGCGAAGACTTCATCGAACCCGACCTGCCGCAGTTTGAAGGCGTGGCCTGGCCGATGATCGAGCAACGCCCGTTGCATCTGCTGCCGCCGGATGTCGAGAGCTGGGACGCCCTGCTCGCTGACTCCGCAAGGGCCGCGGCCGAAGCGGTGCAGGGCACGCTTGCAGGGCCGCTGTCTGCGCGAACCTGGGGCGAACTCAACACCAGCCGCATCTGCCATCCCTTGGCCAGCGGCGTGCCGGAATGGCTCGCGCCGCACCTGTGCATGGCGCCCGCTCCCCTGCCCGGCGACGGCCAGATGCCGCGCGTGCAGTCCCCGGCCTTCGGCGCCAGCCAGCGCATGGTGGTCTCGCCCGCACATCGCCAGCAGGGGATTTTCGAGCTTCCCGGCGGCCAAGCTGGCCATCCCTTATCGCCCTACTGGGGCGCGGGTCACGCAGCCTGGGTCAATGGTGACGCCACGCCCTTCTTGCCCGGAACCGAACGCTCAAGGCTGGTTCTCCGACCCTAAGCCACCCCGCCCAACCGCAATCAGTACGCAAACCTCTGCAAAAGCGCTGGCCGCAGGGGGTCGCTTTCCGCCACACTGGCTCCGCACGGCTATCCGAGGGGGAACTCATGGCGGGCAACGACAGCACTCCGCGCGGCACCCAGGCTCACGATCCGGGCCCGGACTGGAACCATCTGCGCGAAACTGTGCTGATGATGGAGCTCGCCGTGGCGCAGGTGGAAGCGGCCATGACCGACAGCAACGCGTCGGTCGATGCGCTCACCGGCACCTTCACGACGATGGCCAACACCATCAAGCTCATCAACGAGCGCATCTCCGGCTTGGTCGATACCGAAGCCACCGGCCCGGTCAAGATGGAGCTGATGATGGCGACGATGAATGTCGCCGGCATGGTCAATCAGGCCATCGTGGCTTTTCAGTTCTACGACCGGCTCTCGCAGCGCCTCACCCACGTCAATCACGGCTTGGCCTCACTGGCTGACTTGGTGGGCGACCAAAATCAAGCCAACTCAGCAGCGGCGTGGGCCCAACTTCAGGGCAAGATTCGCGCGCGCTATTCCATGCCGGAAGAAGTGGAAATGTTTGAAGCCGTGCTGGTTCGCGGCCTGACGGTGGACCAAGCCATTCGCGAGTTCATGGAAAAAATGAACAACAAAGGCGACGACATCGAATTGTTCTGAGTCGCGTCTTTGGAATAAAGAAACGGCCGCCTCTTTGGCGGCCGTTTGCGTTTCTGGCCTCAGCCACGCAGCTTGCGGAAGCCTTCAATGACGGCCAGCACCATGGCGCCGATCACGATGCCCACGAGGGCTTCAAGCAGCACGGTCACCAAGCCGGAGGCCGCACCCGTCGTCGAGGCGACGCCCTGCACAAGGTGATGAACGGCCGGCAGGTTGTGGACCAAAATGCTGCCGCCAACCAAGAACATCGCCGCCGTGCCGGCCACCGAGAGAAACTTCATCAGCCACGGCGCCGAGGCCAGCAGGCCGCGCCCCACCGCGCGCGCCGCAGCGCTGCTTTTTTGCAGAAGCCATAGACCCAGATCATCGAGTTTGACGATGCCGGCCACCAAGCCGTAAACGCCCACGGTCATCAAGACAGAAATGCCGACCAACACGGCCGATTGCTGCAAAAGGGGCTGCGAGGACACCGTGCCCAAGGCAATGACAATGATCTCGGCGGAGAGAATAAAGTCCATGCGTATCGCGCCTTTGATCTTCGTGCGCTCGAACGCCAGCATGTCCACCGCCTCGTCGGCCACGGCGCTGCGTAGCGCCTGAGCCGCGACTTCGCCCTCCGTCTTGTGCAGCCAGCGATGCGCGATCTTTTCCACCCCCTCGTAGCAGAGGTAGGCGCCGCCCAGCATCAGCAGCGGCGGAATCGCCCAAGGAATGAACGCACTGATCGCCAGCGCCGCCGGCACCAAAATCGCCTTGTTCAGCGCTGAGCCCTTGGCCACCGCCCACACCACCGGCAGTTCGCGGTCGGCATTAACGCCCGCCACCTGATTGGCATTCAAGGCGAGGTCGTCGCCCAGCACGCCGGCGGTTTTCTTCGCCGCCACCTTGGTCATCACCGACACGTCGTCCAGCAAAGTAGCGATGTCGTCGATCAGTGCAAACAGGCTACTTCCGGCCATCGGGACGTTCTCGTTGCGGGGGTCGAGCGGCATTCTCCCACGCGGCCGTTCACCAAGCGGGCCGCGTGTGCTTAGTGCGGATTGCGAGTCGTCTGAACTGGTCTTGCGAAGCTCAATGAATGGGTTCAAGCGAAACATCCAGCCTCGCTGTCTGCGCTGCCGGATCCCAGCAAGAGTCTGACCGGCTTTTTTCAACCCGAAGCGGTCGGTCGATGGCGGTCACCACAGCTCGGACTCGGAACGGTTTGTGGCAGGCATTTTCGAACGGATTTCATTCTCTAACTGCCGCGAAGCCGGTCTCGGTAGCGACGGCTGCACGGTATAAGGTCGCCGGATTTCATCCGCAGCACGGCGTCGCCGCTGTCGGTCGGTTCGATGGATGCCAAGCAGTCTAGGTTCACGATGTAGCTGCGATGGACACGGACGAAACCAGCGACCTGCAGCCGAGCTTCGATCGCCGCCATCGTGATGCGGAGCGGGTAGTCGCGTCCGGCGACGCGGAGGTTGACGTAGTTGCCGGAAGCCTGCAGCCACTCGATATCGCGGGTGCTGACC
>JBBQIA010000232.1:0-3851 GCA_038324485.1 Lysobacterales bacterium | reverse complement strand
TGTCGTGGTCTTGAGTCACGCTCACATCGACCACTGCGGGCGCTTGCCGCTGCTGGTGAAGCGCGGCTTTCGCGGCTCGATCTGGACCCATCGCGCAACCGCGGATTTGCTGAAGGTGATGCTTGAAGACTCGGCGCGCATTGCACAGTCGGACGCCGATCACGCGCGTCGGCGATTGCGCGATGGTCGTCCCCGTCGCGATGAGGATGACGACTCGCTTGAGCCGCTGTACACCTTGGACGACGTCACCAAGGCGCTGAAACACGTTCGTGCGATCGATTATGAAACTCCGACGACCCTCTTCTCCGGTCTCGTGGTGATCCTTCGCGATGCCGGGCATATTTTGGGCTCGGCCAGCGTGGAGCTTTGCGAGACGTCGCCGGATGGGCATCAGGAAACGCTGGTCTTTTCCGGCGATCTAGGTCCCCGCGGAACGCCCTTGTTGCGCGATCCGGCTCCCGTTCCGCATGCGGATTTAGTGCTGCTCGAGTCGACTTACGGCGGCCGATTGCATCGCGAGCGCGCGGCGACCGTCGAGGAAATGGGGGCGGTATTTCAGGAAGCCTGGCGCGACAAGGGCAACGTGGTCATTCCGGCCTTTGCGGTGGGTCGAACGCAGGAACTGCTGTATTGGTTCGCGCAGAACTATGAAGAATGGGGCATCGGTCGCTGGCAGATCTTCCTCGACAGTCCGATGGCCACCAAGGTGCTGCGCGTTTACGAGCATCACGCCGAAAGCTTTGATGACGATGCCAAACGCCTTTGGGCAAAGAAGCCCAATCCGTTGCGCTTGCCGAATCTGCATCTCACCGAGAGTACCGAAGAGTCGATGGCGATCAATCGCATCGAGAGCGGCGCGATCATCATTGCGGGCTCAGGCATGGCGACGGGTGGCCGGGTGCGGCATCACCTCCGGCACCGGCTGCCCTTCGAGCGCAACCACGTGCTCTTTGTTGGCTATCAAGCGCAGGGCACGCTGGGTCGGCGATTGGTGGATGGCGCCGCGTGGGTGCGACTGTTCGGTCAAGACGTGTCGGTGCGGGCGCAGCGGCACACCGTGGGCGGGCTCTCGGCTCATGCTGATCAGGCGGGTCTGCTGGAGTGGTATTCCGCCATCGAAGGCAAGCCACCGGTAGTACTGGTGCATGGCGAAGACGAGGCGCGTCACAGCTTGGCTCAGGTCATTCGCGATCGCTGCGGCGCTGAGGTCGAGCTGGCGCGCCCCGGCTTGGTTCGCGAGGTGCATTCGACTTAGTTTTCGCCGAGGGATTCGGCTAAGTCGCGCAGGTACACCGACAGCATCAGACGCTCGGTTTTCGGCAGCGGTTTGAAAGACAGTCCGATGCGTTCCCGCGAGGGGTTTTCGAGACGGCTGCAGTGACACAGCAGGGCGTCAGTATTGATCTGCGTTTTCTCGCCATCGGCTTCGACCACGAAGCTAATGCGCAGGGTGTCGCCGACGCGGCCCACGGGATTCAGCACTTCAACCAAGGCCCCGGACTCGGTGAGATCGAGCACCGAGGCGCTCTGCGGCTCGCCTTTCTGCCCCCCGACCGCCGACAGCTGCGCCGGAAGCAGGGTGGGCACTCGAAGGGCTTGGCGCACCAAGCGCGCCTTCACCGTTTCTGGCCAAGACAGCAGCGTGTAGGCGAAGGGCGCATCGAAGGTGCCGACGGCATCGGCATCGAAGCTGAAGTCGTACTGGCCGGTGAAGCCTTGCACCGTATAGCGCGCGCCGTTGGCCATGATGGGCATTTTCTGCCCCGGCGCTGGGGCGAGCATCAGCCCCTTACCCTCGATGGCCGCGCAGAACTGCCATTCGATACCCATCGCGGGATCGCCATGTTTGAGGGTTTGCAGCAGCGTTTTCGGGCGCAGCCGCAGTTGGCGAAGGGTGATGGGTGAGTGGCTGGCGTCGGCGGGCATTGCAGGGTTCTCTCAAGTTGGCCCGAGCATGCTGCGCTGCATCGAGATCGGCAAGGGTCGGATGAAGGCGGTTCAGCAGGCGCCGTCGAAGCGCCAGCCCAGAGTTTCGCCCGCTGCCAGAGGAACGATAGTGCGCATTCCAAACGGCAGCTCGGTCGGAATCGCGTTGTCGGCCTTGCTCAAGCGAACCTTCTGACGATGTCGCGGCAGGCGATAGAAGTCGGCGCCGAAGTGGCTGGCGAAGCCTTCAAACCGATCGAGCGCATCAGCCGCTTCGAACGCGCTGGCGTAAAGCTCTAGCGCATGCAGGGCGGTGTAGCAGCCGGCGCAGCCGCAGTCGGACTCTTTGTCGCCCTTGGCGTGCGGTGCGGAATCGGTGCCCAAGAAGAACCGCGGATTGCCCGAGACGGCCGCTGTCACCAAGGCCTGCCGATGCACCTCGCGCTTGAGCACGGGCAAGCAGTACCAGTGCGGGCGCACGCCGCCCACGAACAGCGCATTGCGGTTGTAGAGCAGGTGGTGAGCCGTGATGGTGGCCGCGATGTCGCCCTCGGCCGCGGTCACGTAGTCGGCGGCGTCTTTCGTGGTGATGTGTTCGAACACGATGCGCAGACCGGGGAAGTCGCGACGCAGCGGGATGAGTTTTTCATCGATGAAGATTTTTTCGCGATCGAAGAGGTCGATGTCGCGGTCGGTCACTTCGCCGTGAATTGCCAGCACCATGCCAGCGTCCTGCATGGCTTCCAGCGCGGGGTAGGTGTGCTTTAAGTCGGTGACGCCGGAATCGGAATTCGTGGTGGCGCCGGCGGGATAGAGCTTCACCGCATGGACAAATCCGCTGGCCTTCGCGCGGCGAATTTCCTCAGCCTCGGTGCGGTCGGTGAGGTAAAGCGTCATGAGTGGTTCGAAATCCGAACCGGCCGGTCGCGCGGCCAAAATGCGGTCGCGATAGGCCTGTGCCAATGCGGTGGTGGTGACCGGTGGCTTCAAATTCGGCATCACGATGGCGCGGCCAAACTGTGCGGCGGTGTGCGGCAGCACGGCGGCCAGCGCCTCGCCATCGCGCAAGTGCAGATGCCAGTCGTCCGGGCGGTCGAACTCGAGGACGGTGCCGTTCGGCGAGGAGTGCGGTGCGTCGAAGTGGTGCGCGAGGGTCATGGAGGGCGGTCGCGGAAGCAGGGAGCGTTAGTCTGCCATCGACCGTGCCGTTGTCGGATGCCATCGACGCGCGAGACGGTCGGCAAGCACCGCCGCCCATGCGCCCTGCGTGGCGGCGTTGGCGTGGTAGCCGTCGGGCGCAAATTCGTCGGGTCGCGGCACGTAGGTGGTCGGTTCGTGCAGCACGCCGACTCGCGAGACGGCGACTTCGGCGGCAATGGCGTCGAAGGTGGCGGCACGCAGACCAGCCGCGAAGCGAAGCGGCTGCGGCAGCAGCGGGAAATGCTGCATGCGCGGCAGCCCGCAGAGCAGCAGCGTGGCGCCGGGTGCCTGCGCCTGCAGGCCGTCGACGAGCCGGTGCAGGCGGTCGCGAAACGCGGCGCTGCGGGTCAGGCCAGACACGTCGTTCACGCCGACCGACACCAGCACGAGATCCCAAGGATTGGCCGGAACCTGTGACAGCACGGCCTCGTGCAGCTCGCGCACGCATGCGCCTGTGCGGCCGAGGGCCTGCCAGTGCACCGTATGCCCGTACACCCGCACCAATTGCCGGGCGAAATGCCCGACTAAGGCTTCGTCGACGCTCGGGCAACCCACGCCGTCGACCACGGAGTCGCCGATAGCGAGGAAACGCAGCGTCGGCCCGTCACCGATCACGCCATCGCGCGGCCCCGGTGCGGGCGCAAATCGTGGCGCCGTGCGCTTCAGGTGCAGGCCTTGGGGGGCGGCAAAGGGCATGAGGCCCCAGAACAGGGCGCGGCGCAGCG
>JBBQIA010000231.1:0-3856 GCA_038324485.1 Lysobacterales bacterium | reverse complement strand
AGGGCAGGGAGGGCATTAGGGAGGTCGATGAGCGCCGATCTGGCCTGCGTATCTTGCCTGTGCAGAGCGTTACGAGCTCGCTAACCGGACAAAAAAACCGCCGCGGCGAGTGCCGCGACGGTTTTCCCAATCCTCGAGAATCAGTCCGTGCTTAGAACTTCAGGCCGAGCTGCAGCGACCACACCCACGGGTCAACCGTGGCCGTGCCAATGTTCGCGCCGCCCAGGGTCACTTCCGAATCGAAGTCGATGTAACGCGCTTCGCCGCGAATGAACCACTGCTCACCGAGCAGATAGTCGGCACCCAGCGCCGCCGTCAGGCCGTCCGAATCGGCAACGTCGACGGGCGCTCCGTCCAGTGCATTGATGCCGCGAACGTCCGAGAGCGAGGTCCAGTTGTAGCCCAAGCCGACATAGGGGCTAAAGCCGCTGTTGTCGTTGCCCAAAAAATGCCAGTTGGCGCCAAGGCTGATCGGAAGGTGCTTCAGGCTGACCACTTCACCAAGGCCGGCCAACGTGACCGTGTGCTTGAAGGTAGTGGCGCCGGCGTCGAGCGACAGCTCCCACTGGTCGTCAAGGAAGTAAGAGGCGCCGAGGGCAAAGCGGGTGTTGGAATCGATCGAAGCGTCCGCTCCGGCGACGATGCCGTTGTCTGAAGCAGGGTTCACGTTAGCGATTCCGGCCCGAACCGCGATGTTCTGGGCGGAGACATTGCCCGCTAACGTCGCGGCGAAGGCAATGGTGGCGATGGCAAGCATCGAGCGCATGGGGGAGTCCTTGAAAAAAAATGGGGAGGGGGCTCGGTGGACGAACGCCACCGAACGAGTTGGAAGATACGGAAGCGCCAGTGCGGCTTACGGCAAGGATTTGTGCAGCGCACGACAAGGCTGTGTCGCGCTGAAGTGAATGGTCAACGCGTTAGTGGAGGGCTGCATCGACCGCCGCTGCGACACACAGGGATGGCGCCTTCGGGTGCCGGGGGCCAGAATGGCAGCCTGTTTTGCGTCCCTCGGAGGGGACATGGCCAATATCCGCGACGCTCAGGTGCCTGACCTTGGTAGCAGTGATGTGCCGGTCATCGAGATTTTGGTGGCCGTGGGCGATCGGGTCCGCAAAGACCAAGGCTTGGTGACGCTGGAAAGCGACAAGGCGACGATGGAGGTACCGGCACCGTTTGCCGGAGTCATCCGCGAGATTACGGTGAAGTTAGGCGACACCTTGAGCGAAGGCGCTCTGGTGGCGCGCATCGAAGTCGAGGACGAGGCGCCCGCAAGCGCGCCCGTTGCCCCGGCCAAAGTTGATGCGCCAGTCGCCGCTCCGCCGAAGCCCGAGGTCGACGCCGCCCCGCCCCCAGCCGCCAGCGCGCCTCCCGCGCCGCCGGCTTCGATTGCGGCCAAAGCACCCGTGCCGAGGGAGAGCCTCACTTTGGCCTCCGGCGAGGGCATTGACCCAGAGGCCCTGCCGCCCAACTCGCCGCCCATCGCGTTCACGGCCGAATCGCTGCTGCCCGGCAAAGTGCCGCATGCCTCACCAGCCGTGCGCGTCTTCGCTCGCGAGCTTGGCGTCGACCTTTCGCTGATCGCCGGCACCGGCCGCAGCGGACGCATCGGCAAGGAAGACGTGCAGTCTTTCATCAAGAAGGCCTTGGCCAGTGGGGCAACAGCGGGCGCAGCAAACGCGGGCGGCGGCCTCAGCCTGCTGCCTTGGCCCAAGGTGGATTTCGCAAAGTTTGGACCGGTCGAAACTCGGGCGCTGTCGCGCATCCAAAAGATCTCCGGACAAAACTTGGCGCGCAACTGGGCAATGATTCCGCACGTCACGCAGTTTGATGAAGCCGACATCACCGAGATGGAGGCCTTTCGCAAACAGCTGGGCGAGGAAAGCAAAGACACCAAGCTCACCCCGCTGGTCTTTCTGATCAAGGCTGTTGTGGCTGCGCTGAAGGCTTTCCCCACGTTCAATGCGTCGCTCGACGGCGACAGCTTGGTGCTGAAGCAGTATTTCCACATCGGCATTGCGGTGGACACGCCCGATGGCTTGGTGGTGCCCGTGATCCGCGACTGCGACCAGAAGGGCTTGCTGGATCTGGCTCGCGAGTTGGGCGAGATCAGCAAGAAGGCGCGAGACAAGAAGCTGAGTCCGGCTGATATGCAGGGCGGCTGCTTCTCAATCAGCTCGCTGGGCGGCATCGGCGGCACGGCGTTTACGCCGATCATCAATGCGCCGGAAGTGGCCATCCTTGGCGTGTCGCGCAGCAGCACCAAGCCAGTCTGGAACGGACGTGAGTTTGCGCCGAAGCTGATGCTGCCGCTGTCCTTGAGCTACGACCACCGCGTCATCGACGGCGCAGCAGCGGCGCGCTTCACCAGTTTCCTCGCCAAGAGTCTCGGCGACCTGCGTCGACTGCTTCTGTGACGCCAACGAGCGTGCTCGCCGGAGTTCAAAAGGGCTGGGCCGATTTCTTGATTGCGCCACTCGTGCAGATCGGGGACGTCGTGTTAACGCCGGGACGCCTGTTGGCCGCTACGGCGGCCATGGTGGTCGCCTTTTTGGTGGCCTGGATGATTGGTCGGGCCTTGGCCCGATTCGAGCGGCAAAATCGAGGCGTGAGCCACGCCGCGGTGTATGCCGTCAGCCGCATTGCGCGATACGTTCTGATTGCCATCGGCATGGTGGTGGCCCTTGAGTGGCTAGGCGTAGATGCCGGTAAATTCGCCGTAGTCGCTGGTGCGCTCGGCGTCGGCTTGGGCTTTGGTCTGCAGTCGATTTTCAACAACTTCATCTCCGGCTTGATCCTGCTGTTTGATCGCAGCCTGAAAATCGGTGACATCGTTGAGCTTGAGTCGGGCGTTCACGGCATGGTGCGCGACATCAAGATTCGCTACACGCGCATCAACACGAACGACAACCTCGATATTTTGGTTCCGAATTCGGAGTTCGTCAGCGGCCGCGTGGTGAATTGGACGCATGGCGAGGGCTGGCGTCGGCTGCACGTGCCCTTTGGCGTTGCTTACGGTACCGACAAAAATAAAGTGCGCGAGGCGGGGATTGAGGCCGCGATTGCCGTCCCGTTTACCCTAGAAGGCGACGAGCGCCGCAAGCCGCAGGTGTGGCTGGTGGGCTTCGGTGATTCCAGTCTCGACTTTGAGCTGGTGGTCTGGATTACCGCTGAAGCCACGGCGCGTCCGGGCGCGGTCAAGGCCGCGTACAACTGGGAACTCGAATCGGCGCTGGCTCGCCATCGCATCGAAATCCCGTTTCCTCAGCGCGATCTACACATTCGAAGCGGCCTCGCGGTCGCGCCGCCGATGCCGCCCGGCGACGGTAACGATGCCAGCAGCGAGGTCGAGGCGGCGCTTCATGAGTCCGTCGTTGATCCCGCAACGGAATTAAGGAGCTCTACCAATGACTGACAGTGCGCGTCTCGACATTCGCTCCGCCCGCGATACCGATATCGACGCCATCGTGGCCCTCTCCAACCGCACCTATGGACGCTCGGGCACCTACCTGCCGGCGATGGTGCAGGGCCAGTTGGCGCGTTTCCCTGACGGTCAATTCGTGGCGGTGCTGGACGGCACGGTGGTGGGCTATTGCGCCACCTTCCGCATTGACGGAGACACCGCGATGGCGCCGCACACCTGGAGCGAGATCACCGGGGGCGGTTATGCCGCACGTCACGACGAAGTCGGTGACTGGCTTTATGGCATGGAGGTCTGCGTTGACCCCGTCCATCGCGGACGGCGCATTGGTCGTCGGCTTTACGACTGCCGCAAGCGGCTATGCCAAAACTTGCAATTGCGCGGCATCGTTTTTGCCGGCCGCATGCCTTTGCTGGCAAAGCGCATCAAGTCCTTGGG
>JBBQIA010000230.1:0-3859 GCA_038324485.1 Lysobacterales bacterium | reverse complement strand
TCCTTGAAGTGGTGCCGGACTCAGGCGACGGCGAGTTGCATGGCCTTTCCGGCCGCATGAGCATCGACATCGCTGGCGGCGAGCATTTTTATCGCTTCGACTATGACCTGCCGGAGTTGGACGCATGACGCGAAATCAGCGTTCCCATCTCATCAAGCTTGCCGTGGGCCTTGCGGCGGCATTGGCGTTCGTTGCCGGTCCTCTGGCCGCATCCATCACGCAGGCCGGACCCGCCGCCGAACCTACGCCCGCAGTCTCGCCGGCCCGTACTTCGACGATCGCTGCACCTTCGCGCTTCGAGACCTTCACCGTTGCCATGCCCGCGCTGGGCGTCGACCGCACGGTGCGCGTGTACCTGCCGCGCGGCTACACGAACTGCGAAGGCTGCCGCTATCCGGTCGTCTACTTCATGGACGGGCAGAACGTGTTCGATGCCGCCACCAGCTATGCGGGCGAGTGGGGCGCGGATGAAGTGTTGGACGAGCTGCTGGCGAAGCACGACATCGCGGTGATTGCCGTGGCCGTGGACCACGGTGACGCAGCACGAATGAACGAGCTGAGCGTCTGGGAAAACCCCGACTTTAAGCCTGCTCACGGCGAAGCCTTTCTGGCTGATTTAGTTGGCGCCGTAAAGCCTGCCATCGACGCCCGCTACCGCACGCGCACCGGTGCTGCGTCCACGACCATCGTCGGCAGCTCAATGGGCGGGCTGATGGCGCATGCGGCCCTGCTTCGCGAGCCCGAACACTTCGGCGCGGCCCTGATCTTTTCGCCGAGCTATTGGTTTTCTCCCGCCATCGCGGAGGAAACGGAACGCACCCCCTTAGCACCGGGTCAGCGCGTCTACCTCTATGCCGGTGGCAAAGAGGGCGAGTCCATGGTGCCGCAGGCACAGGCCATGTTTAGGCGTTTTACGCCGATCGCCGCGATGAACCCCGGCACAGTTCTCGTTGAAATCCCCGAAGGCGAACACAATGAAGCCGCCTGGCGTGCCGTGCTGCCAAATGCCCTGTGCTGGCGCTTCCAGCCCGCCTGCGACGCGACTGATCCCGACTAAGTGCCCGCATGAAGGCCGTCGATCAGGGCGGTCGCCTACAATGCGCGTCGTTTCCTGATTCGGATTGCCATGGCGCTCAAGGCCACCGTCCACCGCGCGGCGCTGCAGGTCTCCGACCTCGACCGCCACTACTACGCCAGCCATGCGCTGACCCTCGCTCAGCATCCGTCCGAAACCGATGCGCGGCTGATGGTGCGCGTGCTGGCCTTTGGCCTGTTTGCCGATGAACGCTTGGAGTTCGGTCGGGGCATTAGCAGCGAGGGCGAGCCTGATCTTTGGCAGCGTTCGCTGACCGGTGAGATCGAGCACTGGATTGAACTCGGCCAGCCCGACGAAGCCGACGTGCGTCGCGCCTGTGGTCGCGCGCGTCGCGTCACGGTGGTCGGCTACAGCGGCCGTGGTTTTGGGCCGTGGTGGGAAAAGAACGGCAGCGCTTTGGCGCGTTGCACGAACTTGGGCGTGGTTGAGCTGCCCACCGGCAGCGCCGAGTCCTTGGCGCCACTGCTCGCTCGCGGCATGGACCTGCAGTGCCTGATCGAAGAAGGCGAAGTGCAGCTGATGGGCGAGGGCGGCAGCGCCACCGTGACGCCGGTCTGGCATCAGCGCCCCGCCGGCAGCTAAGCCACCGACCGCAATGAGCAACGAACAGTCAAGCAAGGCCGAGCAGGTCGACGTGCTGGTGATCGGCGGCGGTGCCGCAGGCTTGATGGCGGCCATCACCGCCGGCCAGCGCGGACGCCGCGTGCGCGTCATCGAACACGCTAATCGCTGCGGCAAGAAAATCCTGATGTCTGGCGGTGGCCGCTGCAACTTCACCAACACCGGCACCACCCCGGCGAACTTCCTTTCGGCGAACCCGCACTTTTGTAAGTCCGCTTTAGCGCGCTATACCCCGGCGCACTTCATTGCGATGGTTGAACGCCACGGCATCGCGTATCACGAGAAAGAGCTCGGGCAATTGTTTTGCGACGACAGCAGCAAGCAAATCGTTGCCATGCTGCTCGCCGATTGCGCCGAGGCTGGTGTCGATGTCAGAACCAGCTGCGCCGTCGAAAAAGTTGAAGCCGACAAGGGCGCCAGGTCGCGCTTCCGCATTCACACTGCGCAGGGTCCGGTCGACGCCGAATCTCTCATCATCGCCACCGGCGGTCTTTCCATTCCCAGCATGGGCGCAACCGGCTTCGGCTACGCGCTGGCCAAGCAATTCGGCCACAGCGTGCTGCCCACGCGCGCCGGACTCGTGCCGCTCACGCAAACCGGAAAGCCCGCCGAGCAGATGGCCGAACTGGCTGGTGTCGCCTTGCCGGTCATGGCGCGCGCGGGAAAAACTCAGTTCAACAACGCCATGCTGATCACCCATCGCGGACTCAGTGGGCCGGCCATCCTTCAGATCTCAAACTACTGGCAGCCCGGCGAACCACTCGAGCTGAATTTGCTGCCCGAGGCCGATGCGCTCGAAACGCTCACGGCGTTGCGTCAGTCGCGCCCCGATGCCGAGTGGCGCACCGTGCTGTCCGACCTGCTGCCCAAGCGTTTTGCGCAGCGCCTGTGCGAGACCGAATTCGACAGCCGCCCGATGCGCCAATACGGTCCGAAAGAGCTGCAGGCGATGGCGCAGCGCCTCGCGCATTGGCCGCTGGTCTGTAGCGGCACCGAGGGCTATCGCACCGCCGAAGTCACGCTGGGCGGCGTCGACACCCGCGAGGTCTCGTCCAGCACGATGGAATCGCGACACGCGCCCGGTCTGTATTTCATCGGCGAAGTGCTCGACGTCACCGGCTGGCTGGGCGGCTACAACTTTCAGTGGGCCTGGGCGTCGGGTTACGCCGCCGGGCAACAGGCCTGATCACCGACTCTCGCTTCAACATGTGTCTAACCGAATGAATCCGCCTCGCAGTCGCTCTCCCTATCCGCTCGTCGACATTGGCGCCAACCTCACCCACGACAGCTTCAAGCACGACTTGGACGCGGTGCTGGCTCGCGCGGCTGACGCCAAGGTGCAGCAGCTGGTGGTCACCGGCGCCACGCGCGAGGGCTCGCGTGAATCCTTGGCGCTGGCGCGCGCGCATCCCGGCCGGCTGTTCGCCACCGCCGGCGTGCATCCGCATCACGCACTCGAAGTCACCGATGAGGCCATTATCGAGCTGCGTGATCTTCTGGCTCAGCCCGAGGTGGTGGCCGTCGGCGAATGCGGGCTGGATTACTTCCGCGACTTCTCCCCGCGCCACGCGCAGCGTCGGGCGTTTGAGCAGCAGCTCGAATTGGCCGTCGAATGCGGTAAGCCGCTGTTCTTGCACCAGCGCGATGCTCATGACGATTTCCTTGCCATCCTGAAGCCCTATCTCGCACGCACCGGTCCGGCCGTGGTGCATTGCTTCACCGGCGACGAGCGCGCCCTGATGGAATCGCTGGATGCCGGCTGCTTCATCGGCATCACCGGCTGGCTGTGCGACGAACGCCGCGGCCAGCATTTGCGCGAGTTGGTGAAGCGCATTCCGGCCGACCGCCTGATGGTGGAAACCGACTGTCCCTACCTATTGCCGCGCACGCTGCGCCCGGCGCCGAAAGACCGCCGCAACGAGCCGTCTTTTCTGCCGCACATCGTTGAAGAGTTGGCGCGTGATCGTGGCGAAGACATTGCCACCACCGCTGCCGCAACAACGGGTGCGGCCCGCGCATTTTTTCGCCTGCCGTCGCTCGCTTAAAGCGAGCTCCAGTGGATCAGCTGCGCAATCCCACACCCCGATTCAGCAGCCACAGACCCAGCCACGTCAGGCCGACCACGAAGCCGCCCATCACGGC
>JBBQIA010000229.1:0-3876 GCA_038324485.1 Lysobacterales bacterium | reverse complement strand
GGCCGCCACGAGATTCCCCTCCCCGCGTGGACCGCGCCGCGCTACAGCAGCCTCGATGCGCGCAGTGACTTTCTGGCGGCGCTACCCATCGGCCTGCGCGTGCTGCAGGTTGACGCCGCACACGATCTGGACGAGCCGCAGGACTTGGCCCCCGTCGCAGTCGCGCTGGCGGCCCTCAGCCACCGCACGCCGGCGCAAGAGCGGGTCTTGCGCCGCCTCGACGCCCTCCGCGAGAAGATGGCCAGATGAATCCCGATCTCGCCCGACTGCTTGCCGTGCTCGCGCTGCTCGCCCTGCTGCTTGTTTTGCAGTGGCGCTTTGCCTATCGCGGCGACGCCACGCTGCGCGGCATGGCGAACAATCTGCTGGTGGCGCTAACGGGCAGCGGCCTGCTGCGCCTGCTGGTGCCGGTGGGCACGGTGGTCGCCGCACTGTGGGCCGAGGCCCGCGGCATCGGGCTTTTTCCACTCATCGGGTTAGAAGGCGTGCTGGCGATGCTGGTGACGCTGGTGCTGATGGACGCCGCCATTTGGGCGCAGCACGTGGCCTCGCATAAGTGGGCCTGGTTCTGGCGCCTGCATCGCGTGCATCACGTGGCGACACGCTTTGAGGTCACGCTGGGCCTGCGCTTTCATCCGCTCGAAATTGTCGTGTCGCTAGCGTGGAAGCTGCTGCTGGTCGTCGCGTTCGGCCTGCCGGCTGCCGCCATCGTGCTTTACGAAACGCTGCTGGCGCTGGCTGCGCTGTGGACCCACGCCGATCTCGCCCTGCCGCCGCGCGTCGAGCGCGCCGTCAGCACCGTGCTGGTGACGCCGACCTGGCATCGCGTCCATCACTCGCCTGAGCGCGACTGCACCGACAGCCACTACGGCAACCTGCTGACCGTCTGGGACCGACTGGCCCGCACCCGGCCCGCCACGCTTCCCGCCGACCAGCGGCATATGGCCATCGGCCTTGAGGCCTGGCGCACGGACGCTGACCAAGGCTGGGGCGCCCTGCTGCTGAATCCCTTCCGGCGCATGCCGCCGCCCGCTTCCAACAAGGCCCCTGCCGATGCGTGACACCTGGCCCCTACTGAAAGACATCCCGTTCCCGGCACTCCGCCGCGGGACGCTCACCACGCTGCAGCTTAATCTCGGCTATCGCTGCAATTTGAGCTGCGTGCACTGCCACGTGGCCGCGGGGCCTCGGCGTACCGAAACCATGTCGCGCGACACCATGATCACCGCGCTGGCGGTGGCCGAGCGCCACGCCATTCGCACGCTAGACCTCACTGGCGGCTCGCCCGAGATGAACCCGGATTTCCGCTGGCTGGTGGCCGAAGCCCGCGCTCGTGGCCTGCACGTGATGGACCGGCTCAACCCCACGATCATGGAAGAGCCGGGCTATGAGTGGGTCGGCGAATTCTTGGCCGAGCATCGCGTTGAAGCCGTTGCCTCCTTGCCCTGCTACAGCCAAAAAAACGTCGATGAGCAGCGCGGCGATGGCGTGTTCGAGGCCTCAATCCGCGCGCTGAGAACCCTCAATGATCTCGGTTACGGCAAGTCCGACAGCGGCCTTGTTTTGAATTTGGTCTACAACCCGAACGGCGCGTTTCTGCCGCCCTCGGAAGAGGCGCTGGAGGCCGACTATCGGCAGCTGCTGGCCGACAACTTCGGCATTGCGTTTAACCATCTTTACGCCTTGGCCAATATGCCAATCCAGCGCTTCGGCTCGTGGCTGCAGTCGAAGGGTCAGTTCGAAAGCTATATGGGCACCCTTCGCGCCGCACATCGCGATGAAAACCTCGATGCGGTGATGTGCCGAACCATGGTGAGCGTCGACTACAACGGCGAACTCTTCGACTGCGACTTCAACCAAATGCTGCGCATGCCGATGGGCGGCGGGACCACGCCACGACAGCTCGAAGAACTCTTGAGCGCGCCGCCGCCTGAGGCCATTGCCGTGGCCGGACACTGCTTCGGCTGCACGGCAGGCCAGGGTTCAAGCTGCGGGGGCGCGCTCGACTAGCCCTCCACACGTCAGTCTTGGGTGTCGTTGTTATGACTGCCAGTACTTCGGAGTAGGCTGCTTAAGACGCCTTGAGTGAGTACGTTGTGGCCGATCACGGATTCGTTCGTTTCCAAGGCCTCTGCATGGCCTTTCTCGTCATCGCCCTCGCTGGTGCGGCAGCATCGCCCGCCAGCGCAAGCGCACCACATCGATGCCCAGACCCACTTCGCATTGCCATCCTTGATTTGGATGAGAGCTCGCGCACGTCGCAATCGGCAGGCATGACCGCCCTGCAGCGTGCAATCGCTCAGCGCATCAGCGAAACGGCTGTCGTGCCAGCGCGAATACGGGCCTATCCCTACGCGCGTGCTCTGCGCTCGTTCCGAGACGGGGTCGCTGACGCCATCCTCGTTGCTGATGGTGGCGGTCGGGACGCGGTGCCGGACGCTACGCGAGTGCCGATGATGCGCCTGCTTTTTGTGCGCTTCGGCGTTGCAAATCGACAGGGCATGCCCGCTGCCGCAGACCTTGGAATGCTCAATGGCATGATTCCGCCGCCGGGCTCAGTACAAGCTGATGAGGAAGTGCAATTCTTGACGAACTACGACGCACTGCTGAGGCAATTATTGGGTGGGCGCGTCAACGAGATTCTCGGGGTGAGGCCCAGCGTTGACGCCTTCCTCGCTGTACATCCCACCGTTTTGGATCAACTATCGCCGATGCGCTTGGTTGCCGAGCAGGCCATGACGTGGCACCTCCATCCGAGCCTCGACCCCGCGTGTCGAGCGCACCTCGCCGCCACAGCGAAAACAGTTGCCGAAAGGGATCTGGGCGGCATATTTCGACAGACTGTGCCCGGCGTTCGAGTCGCGCCGTTTCTGCTGACGCCTGCCGAGGACGCCGCTACCGCATCAAGCCGATAGGTCACCCTGTCTGCACGAGCTGAGTCCCGATTCAAGGCGCCTCGGTGTATCCTCCGCGCCCTCTCCCGACCCTTGCAGGAACCCCCATGGGCCTGAGTCTTGTTCCCACCGGCCGCGATGTGCCGAACGAAATCAACGTCATCATCGAGATTCCGAAAGACGCGGAGCCGGTGAAGTACGAAGTCGACAAGGACACCGGTGCGATCTTCGTCGACCGCATTCTTTCGACGCCCATGCGCTACCCCTGCAACTACGGCTACGTGCCGTATACGGTGTGTGGCGACGGCGACCCGGTCGACGTGCTGGTGATCCTGCCGCTGGCTTTGGTGCCGGGCTCGGTCATCCGCTGCCGCCCGGTGGGCGTGTTGAAAATGACCGACGAAGCCGGCGAAGACGCCAAGCTGGTCGCGGTGCCGATGCCGAAAGTCTTCAACGGCTACGAGCACATCGTGGACATCGCGCAGGTGTCGCAGCACTGGCTGGATCGCATCGGGCACTTCTTCCAGCACTACAAAGACCTCGAGAAGGGCAAGTGGGTGAAGATCGAAGGCTGGGAAGGCAAAGACGCCGCGATGAAAGAAATTCTCGACGGCGTGGCCCGTTACAACGCCACGCCGGATGCGGAAAAGCCCAAGTTCTAAGTGCGTTTCCGATGCACTTAACGCGATACCGACCCCGGCCCTGTGCCGGGGTTCGCGTTTTTGTACTGCGCGTGACCACGTGCCGCCGGTCGGGGGGTATCCTTGCGGCTTAGGCGACGCGCTGAACTTGCCGCGTCGCGATGCCAGAAGGAGTCTGCCCATGTTCGTCCTGATCGTCGGTCGCGATCTGCAGCAAAGCGCGGACCTGTCCGCCACGCTGACCTCGCTGGGACTCGACAGGCGGGTCGATTGGGTGGGCGAAGCCGCTGAAGCACAAACGCTTCTTGATGCCGGGACCGTCGAGGTGATCGCGGTGGATG
>JBBQIA010000228.1:0-3917 GCA_038324485.1 Lysobacterales bacterium | reverse complement strand
ACAACCAGCTCGCCGACCTCAACAGCGCGATGGAGACGCTGGAGGCGGCGATCAAGAAGATCGACCGCGAGACACGCCAGCGCTTCAAGGAAACCTTCGACCGCGTCAACGCCGGCGTGCAGGAGCTGTTCCCGCGCTTGTTTGGCGGCGGACACGCGTATCTGGAGCTGACCGGCGAAGACTTGCTCGACACCGGCGTGGCAATCATGGCGCGGCCTCCGGGCAAGCGCGTATCGAACATCACCCTGCTGTCGGGCGGCGAAAAAGCGCTGACTGCGGTGTCCTTGGTGTTCGCGATCTTCCGCCTGAATCCGGCGCCGTTCTGCCTGTTGGACGAGGTGGACGCGCCGCTGGACGAAGCCAACGTGGGCCGCTTCTGCACGCTGGTGACCGAAATGAGCGAGAAAGTGCAGTTCCTTTTCGTCAGCCATAACAAGGCGACGATGGAGGCCGCACGGCAGCTGGCTGGCGTCACCATGCGCGAGCCCGGCGTGTCGCGCCTGGTGTCCGTCGATCTGGCGGAGGCCACACGCCTCGTTGGTGCGGCATAATCGCGCCTTCGATTGAAACCGCGCACGACCTGCGTCTGGAGCTTGTGGGATGGATTTTTCCGGCCTAAGTGAAACCGCCATCTTGCGCATCGCGATTGGCGTTGCCGTCGTGGTGCTCTTGGTCGTGATCTGGTTGACGGGCCGCACGAAGTCGGAACAGGGCGTGCGCCGCGACGGCGGTGATAGCGAGCGGCTCGCCGCAGCCTTTCCGAGTTTTGCCCGCGACAGCGGCCGCCGCGAACCCACCCTGTCGGACGCCATCGCCGAAGACGAGGGTGAGGCCCCGTCACACGAAGCTGAGCGCGGCATTGCCATGGACGACGCGGCGACGGAATCGCCGACGCGCTCAAATTTGGGCGCGCGCCCCGACGCCAGCTTCGATCGCATTGTCACGCTGTATCTGGCCGCTCGTGCCGGCGAAGTTTTGAACGGCAGTGACATCGTGGTGGCCTGCGAAAAAGCCGGCTTGAGCTATGGCCACATGGGCGTGTTTCATCGCTTGGACGACAACCACCCCGACCGCGGCCCGATTTTCAGCTTGGCCAACTTGGTGAAGCCGGGGTCGTTTGATCTTTCGCGCTTGGCCGAGATCCAGACGCCGGGCGTTAGCCTGTTCATGACCTTGCCCGGCCCGGTGCTGGCGCTGGACGCGTGGGAAACCATGCTGCCGGCGGCGCAGCGCATGGCCGAACTGCTGGACGCCGTGCTGCTCGACGAGGAGCGCAACGCGCTGGGTCGTCAGCGCATCGCTCACTTGCGCGAAGAAATGCGCACCTACGACCGCAAGCGCGAAGCCCAGAACGTTCGCTTCTAAGCGCGTTTGCCTTGCCTGGAGGAGGCCCCGCATGAGCGCCGCCCCTGATCGCATCGACGCGCTTCGGCAGTGGATTGCCGACGCCGATCGCGCTTACTACCAGTTCGATTCGCCCAGCGTTCCCGACGCCGAATACGACCGCTGGATGCGGGAGCTTCGCGAGCTTGAAGCGGCGCATCCCGAGCGCGTGTCGCCCGTGTCGCCGACTCAGCGTGTGGCCGGCCGAGCGTCGGTCGCGTTTGCGGAAGTGCGGCACGCGCTGCCGATGTTGAGCCTGAATAACGCCATCGCCGAAGACGAGGCCGTCGACTTTGTTCGTCGCGTGATCGAAGCCACCGGCGAGGCGACACCAATGTTTTCGGTCGAACCGAAAATTGATGGTCTGGCGATCACCCTGCGCTACGAGCACGGCCGGCTGACGCAGGCCGCAACCCGCGGCGACGGCAGCACCGGCGAAGACGTGATTGCCAACGTGCGCACGATTCGCGCGATTCCGCTGGTGCTGCGCGCCATGCCCCATCAGCCTGCACCGGAAGTCTTGGAGGTGCGCGGCGAGGTGTACATGCCGAAGGCCGCGTTCGAGCGCTACAACGCGCAGGCCCTGGCCACCGGAGACAAGCCTCTGGCGAATCCGCGCAACGGTGCGGCAGGGTCTTTGCGTCAGCTTGATCCGCGCGTTACTGCGCGTCGCCCGCTGGCTTTTTTTGCCTATGGCATCGGTGAAGTTCAGGGCTTTGAGCTGCCCGATACGCACTCGGCGCTGCTGCAGGCGCTGGGCGTGCTGGGTCTGCCCTTGGCCCCCGAAGTCGACGTTGCGCAGGGTTTCGAGGGCGTTATTGCCTATTACCAGCGCATCGGCGCCGCGCGTGACGCGCTGCCCTACGACATCGACGGCGTGGTCTACAAACTGGACCGCCGTGACCTGCAAGAACGCATGGGCTTCGTGGCCCGCGCGCCGCGCTGGGCCATTGCCCATAAGTTTCCCGCGCAAGAAGAATTGACGGTGCTTGAGGGCATCGATGTACAAGTGGGGCGCACCGGCGCCATCACGCCCGTGGCGCGCCTCAAGCCGGTTCGCGTGGCCGGCGTGGTCGTCACCAATGCGACCCTGCACAACGCCGATCAGATCGCGCGTTTGGACGTGCGCGTGGGCGACACTGTCGTCGTGCGTCGCGCTGGCGACGTGATTCCTGAAGTGGCGCGCATCGTGCCCGAGCGTCGTCCGCTGGATGCCGCGGGCGAGCCGCTGGCAGCGGCTTTCGTGATGCCGACGGAATGCCCCGAATGCGGGTCGGCCATTGAGCGCATTGAGGGCGAGGCCGTGGCGCGCTGCACGGGCGGCCTGTTCTGCCCGGCACAGCGCAAGCAGGCCATCCTGCATTTCGCCTCACGCCGCGCGATGGACATTGAAGGCTTGGGCGAACGATTGGTCGAAGACTTGGTGGACTTCGGTTTCGTGCGCACCGTGGCCGATCTTTACGCGCTTCGCCTCGCCGATTTGCTGAGCATGAAGCGCCAGTCCGACGCTCGCGACGGCCTGACGCCCGACACCGTGAAGCAGGGCAAGATCGCCACCCGCTGGGCCGAGAATCTGCTGGGTGGCATTGATCAAAGCCGCGATACGGCGCTGGAGCGAATGCTGTTTGCGCTGGGCATTCGCGATGTGGGTGAAGCCACGGCCAAGCAGTTGGCGCGCTGGTTCGGCGGCTTGGATGCGCTGATGGTGGCAAGCGTCGAAGAACTGCTTTCGGTGCCCGATGTAGGCCCCGTGGTGTCGGCACGGTTGCACGGGTTTTTCGCCGAACCGCACAACCGCGAAGTCATCGCCGCCCTGCGCGCTGCCGGCCTGCGCTGGGTCGAAGGTGCTCCGCAGCGCAAGGCCGAGGGGCCATTGGCAGGGCGAACCGTCGTTCTAACCGGCGGTTTGGATGCATTAACTCGCGACGAAGCCGGTGCGCAGTTGGAAGCGCTGGGCGCGAAAGTGGCGGGCAGCGTGTCGAAGAAGACGCACTTGGTCGTCGCTGGCGAAGCGGCGGGCAGCAAGTTGGTGAAGGCGCGTGAGTTGGGCATTGAAGTCTGGGACGAGGCGGCGCTGCTGCAATACCTCGAAGCGCACGGCCGCTGGCCGCTGCCGTGACCGATCCCGCGCGACACCGCGCCTTACGCCTGCGCGCGCGGCTCAACGCCTTTGTCCGCGCGTTTTTCGCCGCGCGCGAGGTGGTCGAGGTCGAGACCCCGGTGCTCAGTCGGGCCGGCAATACCGACCCGAACATCCGCAGCTTCACCCTCGACTTCAGCGGACCGATTCAAAGCGGGCCACGCGAGCGCTGGCTGCGAACCTCGCCCGAGTTTCCGCTGAAGCGGCTGGTGGCCGAGGGCTTCGGCGATTGCTACGAACTGGGCCGCGTGTTTCGAGATGGCGAGGCCGGCGGTCGCCACAACCCCGAGTTCACGATGCTGGAGTGGTATCGCGTCAGCTGGGATCACCGTCGTCTGATGGACGAAACGACCACCTTGGTGAGCGAGGCCCTAGCTCTGGTCGGGCGGCAGCC
>JBBQIA010000227.1:0-3959 GCA_038324485.1 Lysobacterales bacterium | reverse complement strand
CACCTTACTGGTGGCGACCAGCACGCTCATCATCATGGTCATCGGCATCATCGCCGAGCTGCAAGGCGCCGGCTGGGCTGCCCTCGGCTTCATGAGCCCCGTGCACGGCATCGGCGGCTGGCCCCTCGCCGTGCAGGTGGTCGTTCTCTATCTCGGCACCGACTTTATTTACTACTGGGTCCATCGCGGCATCCACCGCTGGCCTTGGCTGTGGCGCGCTAGCGGGCATGGCGTACACCACGCGTTTCATCGATTGCATGCGGCCCACGCGGGCCTCACCCACCCCTTCGAGTTCGTCTTGCTCGCCTCGCCGATGACGCTGTGGGTGATCTTCGCCAGCCCCGCGCCCGACGCCGTGCTGATGGCCACCGTCCTGCTGCTGTCGAACTCCATGCTGGCGCACTGCAATCTGCGCATGGCGACGCCGGGTTTGCGCTGGGTGCTAACGACCAGCGAGCAACATCGTCGCCACCATTCCGCCGTGTTCATCGAGAGCAATAGCAACTACGCCTGCAACGCCATTCTTTGGGATCGTCTGTTTGGCACCTACGGTGCCGGCACCACGGCCGCCACCGGCATCGGGCCGCGCCAGCCCAGCGTGTGGGAGCTGCTGCGCATGCCGTTTCGCGAGCCTGACGATGCCGAAACCGTCGCGAATCAGCGCCGCGACTGAGCGCGGGGCAAGACGAAAACGGCAACAGCCAAAGCCTCACATGCGACCATGCCGCGCATGAAACGCGAATTTGACCTCATCCTCTTCGGCGCCACCGGCTTCACTGGCCGCTTGGTCGCCGAATACCTTCATGCCGCCCACGGCCACGATGCCAACCTGCGCTGGGCCATCGCCGGACGCAGCGCCACGCGCCTTGCCGCATTGCGCGACGAGTTGGGACTACCGAAGGATCTGCCTCTGTTAGTGGCCGACGCCAGCGACGAAAAAGCGCTCGCCGCCTTGGTGGCGCGCACCAAAGCCGTCATCACCACGGTGGGGCCGTATCAGCTTTATGGCGAACCGCTGGTTCGCGCCTGCGCGGCTGCCGGCACCGATTACGTGGACCTCTGCGGCGAGCCAGGCTGGATGGCGGAAATGATTCCGGCCTTGCAAGACGCCGCTCGCGCCAGCGGCGCGCGCATCGTGTTTTCCTGCGGCTTCGACTCGATTCCCTTCGACCTTGGCGTGGTGCACGCACAGGCGGAAGCCCAGCAGCAGTTCGGCGCGCCGCTGAAGCGCGTGCACGGCCGGGTCAAGGTCATGAAGGGCACGTTCTCGGGCGGCACCGTGGCCAGCATGCTCGCCACCATGGAAGCCATCGGCCGCGACCGCTCGCTGATCCGCACCATGGCCGACCCCTTCGCGCTGGTGCCGGGCTTCAAGGGTCCGCGTCAGCCGAATGATCAAATTGCCGAATACGACGAACTGGCCGGGGCGTGGACAGCGCCCTTCATCATGGCGACGATCAACACCAAGAACGTGCACCGCAGCCATGCTCTGCTGGGGCATCCGTGGGGCAGCGATTTCGTCTACAGCGAACGCATGCTCACCGGTACCGATGCCGCCGGCGAAAAACGCGCGAAGTCGATGGCGCGGCAGTCGAAAGTGCAGACGCTGCTGCTGGCCTTTGCGCCAACGCGTGCCCTGCTGCGCCGTTTTGCCCTGCCGAAACCCGGCGAAGGCCCGAACAAAAAGCAGCGCGAAACCGGTCGCTACGAACTCATGTTCTACGGCGAAACCGCCGACGGTCGCCGCCTGACCACCTGCGTCACCGGCGACCGCGACCCGGGGTACGGCTCCACCAGCAAAATGCTGGCCGAAGCCGCCATCAGCTTGGTGCGGGACATCGACCAGACGCAGACGCCGGGCGGCGTGTGGACGCCGGGTGCGGCAATGGGCCTGACCCTCGTGGCGCGCTTACGCGAGCGCGCCGGACTGACGTTCGAAACCGTCGCGCGCTAAGGACTGTCTCAGCACGCCTGCTTCAGCGCGCCGGCAGCGTCGACACCGCGCGCAGCAGGGCCGCCTCTAGCGCGGCCCGGTCGCCGCCCTCGCCGCGTTCTGCACGGCCCACCTCGACGCGCGCCGTCCAAACCACGCGACGGCCAGCGGTATCGACCACGTCGACGACAAAGGCTTGCGGCAAGCGCGACGCGTCGCGGCGATCACCGCCGCCCAGCGGCACGCCCAGACCGATTCCGCCCCGCGTGCTCCCGCCGCCAAATCCGAGGCCCAGCCCTAAGCTCACCTTCGGGCGATTGATGGTCTTCAGGCCACCAGAAGGCAGAAGGTTGATGCGCAAAGCCGGCTGCTCCGGGTCGAGCCGATAGCCGCGCGACTCCATTTCACGACGCAGTACGGCGCGTGCGTCCTCGCCCATGATCGTGGAATAGCCCTCGCGCTCAAGGTCGAACGGTTCGAAGAATGCGAAGGTCGGATAGCGCGTGACGTCAGCGCCTTCCGCTTGCTCAACCAAGGCCGGAGCAGGCGTGCTGGCGCAGCCGCCGAGCAGAAGGCCGAGGCCCACGGCCACCGCAATCAAGCTAGAACGAATCGGAGACATGGGCGTGGCCTTTAGGGAGTGGGCGCGTTGGCCAAGCCCGCACGATGCGGAAAGGCCTCGAAGATTTTGACCACCGAAGCGCCGGCGCGATCGCGGCGCTCGGCCGGCGTGCGGGCCGATGCCGTACCGACGGCAATGCCCTCCCAGACCAGGCGCTTCTCTCGAGCATCGACCAAATCGACGTTCACCGTGCCCTCGGTGTAGTTCCACACTTGAGTGCGGTCACCGAAGATCGGGAAGCCCACGTACCCGCGGGCGCGATAGCTGTAGTAGTAGCCGTAGTCGACGTGCGGCACGCTCACCACATCGGTGCGCTCGACGACGTAGGCATTGAGGTTCACCCGCAGGTCCGGCGCCGAGGCGTCATAGACGTAGCCGCGGGCCTCCATCTGTCGACGCGCCTCGTCTTTCAGGCGAGCGCTGAGCAGGGTGGTGTAGCCCCGCGTTTCCAGAGCCAACGGCTCGTAGAAGGCGAAGCTGCGATAGGTCGAAAAATCAGCGCGCGGGTCGCTGTCGGCCTGCACGCGAGGTCCGGAAGCGCAGGCGCCGAGCAAGAGCACAGCGAAAGCCAGCGCGACCAGGCGAAGGGCGTTGGGGCGGATGAGGGCGTGGCGAACAGAAAACATGGCGGCGACCGTCGACGTCGGGGGTAGAGCTCTGATGCTACCCCCATGGCGCCGCGAATCGCGACCGAGGTCGTCGGGATCAGGGCCAGGACCATTCGGGCGATGTGAAGCGTTCAGCGATGTCGACGCTGAACGCCCCTCGGCGACCTCAGTCTTTTCGGTAAACCTGCGCGCCCTGAGCCCGGAACTCCGCTGATTTTTCCGCCATGCCCGCTTCCAACGCGGCTGCTTCTTCCGCCACGCCGGCCTGCGCGGCGTAGTCGCGCACGTCCTGCGTGATCTTCATCGAGCAAAAGTGCGGGCCGCACATCGAGCAGAAGTGCGCCACTTTGTGCGCGTCCTTCGGCAAGGTTTCGTCGTGGTACTCGCGAGCGCGGTCGGGGTCGAGACCTAAGTTGAACTGGTCTTCCCAGCGGAACTCGAAGCGCGCTTTCGACAATGCGTTATCGCGCGCCTGCGCACCCGGATGGCCCTTGGCCAAATCCGCTGCGTGCGCCGCAATCTTGTAGGTCATGATCCCGACCCGCACGTCTTCGCGATTCGGCAGGCCTAGGTGCTCTTTCGGCGTGACGTAGCAGAGCATCGCCGTGCCGTACCAGCCAATCATCGCCGCACCAATGGCGCTAGTGATGTGGTCGTAGCCCGGCGCAATGTCGGTGGTCAGCGGGCCAAGGGTGTAGAACGGCGCCTCGCCGCACCACTCCAGCTGCCGGTCCATGTTTTCTTTGATCAGGTGCAGCGGAATGTGCCCCGGACCCTCGTTCATCACCTGCACGCC
>JBBQIA010000226.1:0-3968 GCA_038324485.1 Lysobacterales bacterium | reverse complement strand
TCACTGTCGTAGCTCAGGATGCGCTCCTGTGCGGCGGCGATGGGTGCCGCGAGGACGAGGCACGCCAGCGCAAGGACGAGGGCGCGCAGCAGCATTCCGATCACGAGCGTAGGTCCAGCGTGGGCGCCGCGCCCGCGTCGTCGCCAGCTTTGAAGTACTCCGCCTCGGTAAAACCCAGCGGTCGCGCGAGAAGCAGGTCGGGAAAACGCTGCACGCCGTCATTGAGCTCGCGCACCGAGCCGTTGTAGAAGCGCCGCGCGAATTGGAGGTGGTCCTCTACCTCAACCAAATCGTGTTGCAGGGCCAAGAAATTCTCGCTGGCCTTGAGTTCGGGGTAGGCCTCTTGAATCACCAACAGACGTGCGACGTCGTGTTCGATGGCGTGCTCGAGCTGGGCCAAACGCGACGGTGAGGACGTTGTCATCGCTTCGGCGCGCAGCTGAGTCACCCGCTCGAACACGCTGTTTTCGTGCGACGCATAGGCGCGCACCGCTGCCACCAATTGCGGCACCAAGTCGTGGCGACGCATCAGCTGCACGTCGATGTCGCTCCAGCCAGCTTTCACCTGATTGCGCAGACGAACCAGTCGATTAAAGACGACAACACCCCAGCACAGCGGGGCGAGGCCAATGGCCAAGAGCAACACAGAGAGCGCCAAAGTCACGAGGAATCTCGAAAGCAGGGGGAGGGGAAAGAGTATCCCCCCAAGCTCACCTGCCGCCGATGCTGGCCTCGTTCGATGTTGACGCGCAATTTCGCGCAAACGCGACGGATTCGCTTGCCCCGATGCGCCTTGATTCACGTTTTAACTGAACGGTTCCGCCGCGAGGCGCCGCCAAACTGTGACGGAGTCCGGCGCATCGGAGCCCGGATTGACGTTTTTCAACAAACGTCCTGCGAACTGCGAACTAAGCCGCGTTTTACATCCGTTGACACGCGGACAGTGCGCCTCATCTGAGGACGACCCCGGCTTTTCGCAAAGCCGGGTTGCGAACAAAGGGGACGCCATCCGGATGGGTGGTGCCGGCACCGGACTGAGGTGCACGGAAGGGCCAAGAAGGCCACGTCGGGCTGCACACGCGGCGACGCTTCCGGATTCCCTGTTTCGCCACGGAGCGCGTTGCCCTAGCAACGACCATCGCTCCGGATGTCACCCCCCGCGTTGGCGGCTCGCCGTCAACACACCTTAAGCGACCCCTGGCCGACTCCCGTAAGCCAGCGAGGGGAACGCATGCCTGAAAGTTGGAGTCCCACGATGAACATTACCTCCCTCCGCCGCCTGCCACTCGCCGCTGCCTTGTTGGCGCTGCCCGTGCTCGCTCAGGCGCAAGCCCTCTCAGCCAGTGGCAACGCGACGCCGTCGTCCAACTTGAATCCCGGCGACTGGGTGCTGCTGACGGTCAATACGACCAAGGCCACCAACCCGCTCAGCACCGGCGTCACCGTGAAGGCTGACCTGAGCGGATTCCTCCGCAGCGTTGCTCAAGATCTGAACGACGCCGGCCAATACGGCGATGCAGTCGCCGGCGACGGCATCTTTACTTACCGCGAGAACATCGCCGGTGCCGCCACACTGGGCACGAAGACGATCGTCGCCACGATCCGCGACGCGCAGGGTCGCAGCGCGACGGCGCAGTTCGCGGCGACGCTGGGCCAAAGCCCGCAGGGCGGTGGCGGTTCAACGCCGGCGAATGCGTCCTTGGCGGTCAACCCGGCGGTGTCCGCGCCCAGCGTGGCCCCGGGCAACACCGTGCTCGTGACCGCGCAGGCCGTGGCCGCAACAAACCCCGCCAGCACCAACATTGGCATTTCGGCCAACCTCTCGGCGATTGGCGGCAGCAAAGCGCGGCGCCTCCGCGACGACGGCACCAGCGGCGACGCGGCGGCCGGCGACGGCATTTACAGCTACCGACAGACGGTGGGCGCGTCGATCAGCACGGGCACCAAGACCCTGCGCTTCTCGATCAATGACCGTCAGGGCCGTTCGGCGGCATCGTCGATCACGCTGCAGGTTGCTGCGGCCGAGACGAGCGTGTCGCCGTTTGGTGCGGCGGCAGCCAGCCCGAGCAGCCTTGCTGCCGGCGCAGCCAGCGTGTTGACCGTTCGCGTGACGCCCGGTACCGGCCCCGTCAGCACGGGTCTGAGCGTGAGCAGCGACTTGTCGAGCCTCGGTTTGGGCGCTTCGCAAGCCTTCAACGATGCCGGCCAGAACGGCGATGCCGTCGCCGGTGACGGCACGTATAGCTTCCGCGCCACGGTTCCGGGTGCGGCCTCGGCCGGCACGCGCACGTTGTCGGCACGCATCGCCGACGGTCAGGGCCGCAGCAGCACGGCAGGCTTCAGCCTGAGCGTCACTGCGCCGCCGCCGCCCCCGGCCGAGCCCCCGGTCACCTCGGCGGGTGCGCCACAGGCTTGCGCCAACTTCTACACCGCGGGCTTCGCCCTGCTGGAAGGCAAGCTGACCTCGACCGTTCCGGCCGTCGGCAAGCCGGTCAAGGGCACCTCTTACCGCGACCCGGTGCACGGCACCTGCGGTATTCGCGTTACCGACCATGCCAACGAAGCGCCATCCAGCTTCGCGCGCCACGATTACTCGCGTCGTCAGGCCTTCAACGCGGACAACAGCTACCTCGTCGTTGGATCGATGAACGGTTTTTGGCATCTGTACAACGCCAACACCATGGCCTTCGTCCGCACCTTGAGCGGGCCCGCCGGTGACGCCGAACTGCAGTGGCATCCGACCGACCCGAAGAGCCTGTACTACTTCGACACCAACGGCGGCATGGTGCTGCGCCAGTTGAACGTGGACACCAACACCGCGAGCGTCGCGGCCAACTTTGCCGGCAAGCTGCCGTGGGCCGATGCTGCCCGCACGTGGACCAAGTCGGAAGGCGCGCCTTCGGCCGATGGTCGCTACTGGTGCTTGATGGCGGAAACCAGCAACTTCGCGATTCGCGGCGTGTTCGTGTACGACCTGCAGACTCAGACGGTGGTCGGTTCGAAGTCGCTCAGTGCACGCCCCGACCACACCAGCATGTCGGCCTCGGGTCGCTGGTGCGTGGTCTCGCATCTGGCGGGCAGTGGCGGCACGGTGGCTTGGGATCGCAGCTTCAACACCTCTCGCATGCTGCACACCACGTCGGAGCACTCCGATCTGGCATTGAACCCGCAGGGCCAGGACATCTTCGTGGCGGTCGACTATCAGGCCAACGCGGGTGACTTCTTCATGGTCAACATCGACACGAATACCCGCACCAACCTGTTCCCGACTTACGTCTCGGGTTCGGCCACGGCCTACCACGTCTCGGGGCAGGCATTCGCCAAGCCGGGCTGGGTGATGGTCTCGACCTACGGCACTTCGGGCTCGAACCAGTGGCTGCACAACAAGCTGTTTGCGGTGGAGTTGAAGTCGGGCGGTCGCATCCTCAACATCGGCCATCACCAGAGCCGTTTGAATGGGTACTTCACCGAGCCGCAGGCGTCGGTCAACCGTGACTTCACTCGGGTGATCTGGGCCTCGAACTTCGGCACGACCTCCAGCACTGACCTCGACAGCTACATGATCTACCTGCCGCCGAGCGCAATGCCGGCTGCGCAGTAAAACAAAGCGTTCCGGGTGAAGGGCGGCGGCTTGGCAACAAGTCGCCGCCCTTTTTATGTGGGCCGGTCTGCCTCATCGTCACGCGCAGCCCCGATAATGGCCAGATGGCTCCAAACGACGAACTCCAGCGACATAACCGGCAGTGGCTGTTGCGCCGAAGACGCATTCGACGCCTGCTTCGGCATTTGCCGCGGCGCGCCAATTTATCCCGCTATCCGGTGCTGAAGTGGTTTGCCGCTCACGCGGCCAAGGCGTCGTTCTTATGGTCCTTCAAGCGCGCGAACGTGATGCCCTCGCTGTACGTCGGCTCGGTGCTGGCTTTTTTGCCGCTCTACGGGCTGCAGCTTTTTCTGGCGTTCGGTGCGGC
>JBBQIA010000225.1:0-3976 GCA_038324485.1 Lysobacterales bacterium | reverse complement strand
GCTGAGGGTCTGCCCGCCCATCCAGGATTGGACCGTCGACTGCCGATCAGTGAGGCGCCGACTGTCCTACTGGCCGACCTCATTGATGCAGCCGGCCACGCCGGATCACCGCCGGCGGGCGCCGGCACGGGCTTCGCCGCGGCAGACGGCGCGTGGTGGGCGTCAATGTCTGAGCGGTTTTGGCAGGTTGATCCGAGCGCATTGCCCTCGGCGGCGGCGGTCGCACGCATCGGGCTGCGGAATTTTCGGGCCGGGCAGGGCATGGCTGCCGACCGCCTAGAGCCCACTTATCTGCGGGATAAAGTCGCGCTGACCTCGGCCGAGCAAATCGTCGCGCGCGCCGAGAAGGCCGCGAAGGCCGGCGGCGCTTAGTCCTCGCTGCGCACCGCGCCGTTGCGGAAGTGCCAGGTGCGAGTGATGTGCAACACGTCAATGCGTTCGCTGGTTTGTGGCACCGCCGCAAACGGCTCGGCCAACTGCACGATGCGCCGCGCCGACTGATTCAGCAGTTCGTGGTTGCTCGGGGTATTCAGCACCACCGACTCAACGCTGCCATTTCGACGAACGGCCACAGTCATCACTAAGCGGCCTTCCAAGCGTTCGGCGCGGGCGCGCTCGGGGTAGTTGGCGTTGCCCACTCGCTCCACGCGCTCCACCCACTGCCTTAGGTACTGGGCGTAGGCGTATTCCTGCGTGCTGGCGGAGACGAATTTACGATTGGGCCGGCGTGCGTACTGCGCCTGACGTCGCTCCACTTCAGCCGCCAGTCGCGCCATTTCTAACTGCTGCTCAAGAAACTGCTCGCCGAGCGGCAGCGGTGTGGGCGGGGTTTCTGGCGTCGGGCGCTCGCGCGGGGCCGCCTCGGCCAGCGCCGCCGTGGTGGTCAGCACCGGCATCGGCGACGCGTCTTGCGCCCGCGGGGACTGCGCGCGAATCGGCACCGGCGCGATGCCCTCCTCGGGCTTCGGCACCGGTGCGCTGACGGCCTCACGCGGGCGCTGCGCTTCCTCAGAATCGCCGCCACCCTGATGGCTAGCCTGGGCAAGAAAGTCGGCTTTTTCAGGCGGCGTCAGGCTGGCCGTCTCGGTCAAAATTACGTCGAGCGTCGGCGTCACCGGAGCTGCGTCGTCGCGGCCAAAGCTGATGCCCAGCACCACAATGCCCACCAGCACCAAGGCCAGTACCGTGGTCGCGCCCAGCCGCTGTGCCGGCCCAATCACCACTTCGGGGACTGCCGCCGGCGCTGCTGCCGGTGCTGTGCGGGAAGGCTTGCGGGGGCTCACGCCGGGTCGCGTTCCAGTGCATCAAACAGCTGGCCGGCGATGTTTAGCCCAGCCCCGGCATCGATCTCGCGGATGCAGGTGGGGCTGGTCACATTCACTTCCGTCAAGTAATCGCCAATCACGTCTAAGCCGACAAAGCGCATGCCGAGCCGCTTCATCTCCGGCCCCACTTGGGCGGCAATCCAGCGGTCGCGTTCGGTCAGCGGGCGCACCTCGCCGCGCCCCCCGACGGCCAAATTGCCTCGGAACTCATCGCCCTGCGGAATGCGGGCTAGGCAGTGCGAGACCGGCTCGCCGTCAATCAGCAGCACGCGCTTGTCGCCGGTCACAATTTCCGGAAGAAAGCGTTGCGCCATCGCCAGATGCTGGCCGTCGGCGGTCAGCGTTTCCAAAATGACGTTGAAATTAGGGTCGCCATGGCGGCTTCGGAAGATCGATTTCCCACCCATGCCGTCCAGCGTCTTCAAAACCACCTCGCCGTGTTCGGCGGCGAAGGCCTTGAACTCGGCCACCTCGCGGCTGACCACGGTGGGCGGCGTGCACTGCGGGAACATTAAGGCGGCGAGCTTTTCGTTGAGGTCACGCAAGCCGGTCGGGTGGTTGGTGACCGCCGCGCCCTGCGCCTGCGCCGCGCTCAAGACCTGCGTGTCGTGCAGGAAATCGCTATCAACCGGCGGATCTTTGCGCATTAGCACCTGATCCATCTCGGCCAACGGCTGCCAAGCGGCCTCGCCCAGCGTGTACCAATCGGTGGTGTTGTCGGCGACGCGAAGCGCCGCCAAGCGCGCGCCCGCCACGCCGTCGCGGAAGCCGAGGCTGCCCGGAATGACGTAATGCAGGGCATAGTTCCGCCGCTGGGCTTCAAGCAGCATCGCAAATGTGGAGTCCTTCACAGTTTTTATCGACCCGATGGGGTCCATCACCACGGCCAGCCGACGCTGCATCGAAAAAACCCTATCAGTGCGAGAATGTGAAACAGCGTATCAGGGGGGCGCTGCCACCGCCGAGGATGAAATCATTAGGTGTGGCGCAGGCTTGACACGTATTGTTGACACTGGGATACAGGTTGCGTTGCGGCGCGACATGATTCGTCCGAAACATTGGCCGCGCGTACTTTTGTGGGGATAGCAATGACAGACAGCAACGAGTCCGGCGCGCTAGCGGGGCTGAGGGTGATGGTCATCGACGATTCGAAGACCATTCGCCGAACGGCCGAGACCCTGCTCAAGAAGGAGGGTTGCGACGTCGTGACCGCCAACGACGGGTTTGAAGCGCTCGGCAAAATTGCCGAAGTGCAGCCGCAGGTGATCTTCGTCGACATCATGATGCCGCGCCTCGACGGCTATCAGACCTGCGCGCTAATCAAATCGAATCAACTGTTCAAGGGCACGCCAGTCATCATGCTGTCCTCGAAAGACGGCCTCTTCGACAAGGCGCGCGGCCGCATCGTCGGTTCCGAGCAGTACCTCACCAAGCCCTTTACCCGCGACGAATTGCTCGACGTCGTCCGTCGCTACGCGCCGGCAGCCTGACGATGGCGAAGTCCACCACCAAGCCTCTTGTCGTCCAGCCTTTCGAGCTTCTGCTTGATTACGAGCGCCGCTCCCTTGCGCATCAGCCCGGCCGGCCGGAGTTGGTCGAAGCGCCGGGGCATTGGCGTGGCGTGGGTTTTCGCATTGGCCGTCACCGCTTGGTGGGTGCCTTCGGCGAGGTCGTCGAGATCGTCAACCTGCCGCCGGTGACGCCGGTCCCCGGGGCGCAGTCTTGGATGTTGGGTCTCGCCAATGTGCGCGGCAGTCTTTATGGCGTGGTCGACCTCAAGCAATTCCTTGAGGGCGAACGCAGTCCAGTCAACGAAGGGCAGCGCTGCCTGCTGGTGCGCCAGCCCGGCGGTAATGTCTTGCTGCTGGTCGATGAGTTGTACGGCCAGCGCGCGTTTAACGATTCGCAGGCGATTGATCGTCCTGAGTCTCTCGACGGGCGCTATGCGGCCGTGATTGCTCGCGCATATTCCGTGTCCGATGTGATCTGGGGTGTCCTCGACATTCCTTTGTTGTCCCGCACTCCCGAATTCCGTCAGGCCGCCGCCTGAGCCCGCACTGATTCCGATCTGAGGTTCGATGTAATGAGCGCTTCGAAAGCTAACTTCCAAGACCGTCTGAATAAGATCGGCCTCCGCGCATGGGCCTTGCTGCTCGGTGCCTCCGCGCTGATCTTCTTGACGAACTTCGGTGCGGCCACGTACTTCGCCGGGCAGATCAACAGCGCCTCGGCCCTGTCGTTCGGCCTGCAGGTCGATGCGCAGAAGCTGGGTCGATTCGCCGCTCAGGCCGTCGCCGGTCGCGAAGAAGCCTTTGCCGAACTGCAAAGCACTCGCGACGCCATCGCCAACTCGGTCACGGTGCTGAATGACGGCGGCGAAGGGATTCCGGGTTACCGGAGCAACTTCACCATCTTCGGTCTGGGCAGTGCGATGGCGGCCGTCACCACGACGTGGGATCGGATGTCGGTGGATACCGCCAACATCCTTTCTGCGCAGAACGAAATTCTCTCGCTGGCGCAGACCTCCGACTCGTTCACCGGTCGTGTGCCGCGACTCACAGCACGTCTCGACGAGGTGGTTCGCGCCATGTCCGACGCGGGCGTCCCGGCCTCACAGATCAACATCGCCAATCGCCAGATCGTGCTCGCCA
>JBBQIA010000224.1:0-3978 GCA_038324485.1 Lysobacterales bacterium | reverse complement strand
CGCTCTCATTGGCGTGGATCATCTCGTAGAGCCGGGCGATTTTGCTGTCGGGGTCGGCGACGATCGGGAATTTGACCGTGGTGTGCTGGGTGTCGTTGACGTCCTTGATCCATTCCAAGTGTTCTTTGACCCCGTCCGTGGACAGGCCGATCGGCTTGACGTGGCGCTTGGCGAATTCGTCGCCCAATTGCGCGGTGCGTCCGATCTCGGTGGTGCAGACCGGGGTGAAGTCGCCGGGGTGGCTGAAGAAGAACACCCAGTCGCTGCCGATCCAGTCGTGAAAACTGATCTTGCCGGTGGTGGTGTCGGCGGTGAAATCGGGGGCGGCGTCGCCAATATGGATTCCCATAGCGTTCTCCGGTGGTTGCGCCGCCGGGTCCCGGGCAGCACGTCGGGCGAAAGAAGCAGCCTACGCGCGGAGGTTGAGCGGCTCTGTTCGCTGACGCACCAAGTGCGCCAGCCTTTGGCGCGACAACCGATCAGGTGCGCGTGGGCGCGTCGAGCAGGCCCAGCGTTTGCTGCGCGATCATCCATTGCTCGTCGGTGGGGATGACCCAGACCGATACGTCGCTGTCGGCGGCGGAAATGCGTGGCCCACCGGAGGCGTTCGCCGACTGATTGAGCTTCACGCCCAGCCAGGCCAACTTGCCGCACAAGGCCGCGCGCAGCGGCGCGGAGTTCTCACCGATTCCTGCGGTGAAGACCAGCGCATCGAGGCCGCCGAGCGCGGCGGTGTAGGCGCCAACGTACTTCGTCATCGCATAGACGAACTGGTCGATCGCTGCGGCTGCCTGCGGCTCGGCGCTCGCCTGAAGCACCTGCATGTCGCCGCTGATGCCTGACAGACCGAGCAGCCCGCTGCGTTCATAGAGCAGCTTCTCCAGCGCGACGGCGTCGAAGCGCTGGGTGCGCAAAAGATAGAACAGCACACCCGGAGGAATATCACCCGAGCGCGTCGCCATCGGCAGACCCGAGAGGCTGGAAAGGCCCATCGTGGTCTCGATGCTGCGACCGTCAAGAAGGGCGCACAGGCTGGCGCCACCGCCCAAGTGCGCGACGATCACGCGCCGCACATCGGGGGCGAACTTGGGCAGCTGCCGGCTGATGTAGTCGTACGAGATGCCGTGGTAGCCCCAGTGGCGCACGCCGGTATCGCGCACCTCCTTGGGCAGTGCATAGGTCTGGGCAACATCGGGCATGCTGCGGTGAAAGGCGCTGTCGAAGCAGGCGACCTGTGGCAGCCCCGGAAACGCCCGTGCAAAGTCGCGGACTGCGGCGATATTGAAGCGCTGGTGTGAGGGCTCCATGGCCACCAGCGAATCGAGATGGTCGAGCACCTCGGCGTCGATCTGCACCGGCGCGGTGAAACGCCCGCCGCCCAAGACCACACGGTGCCCGGCCGCAACGAGCGTCGCAGCAGACAGATTCGCGGAAAGCCAGCGGATCACCTGCTGCATCGCGGCGGCGTGGTCGATCGCATGGCCCTCGCCCCACGCATGGGTTGCCATCGGAGCGCCCGCCGAGTCATTGACGACGAAGCGCGGATCGCGCTGCATGTTGTCGATGCGGCCCGCGCACAGCGGCGAGAGCACCGTCGCGGAGTCCACCGTGTAGACCCCGAACTTGAGGCTGGTGGAGCCGGCGTTGAAGACCGCGATCGCATCCTTCATTGCATGATGTTCTGGCTGTGATGTAGCGCGAGGGTCCGCCCTAGGTGACTCAAGGTCTGTTCGCCAGCGCACGGACCCAATGCGGCGATGCGCGCAAGCTACTGACTAGTTGTCTGCGTCCAAGACGCAGCGTTTTTCACCGCCCGAGTTTCAGCATGACAGCCGATCCGGTGTTCCTGCTCGACGTCGACAACCCGCCGCTCGACCGTGAGCATATCGTCCGCGACCAGCACGATCGGATCGCCTGCGCCTTCGGCGTCGCTGGCGAGCAGCGCTACTGGGCGATCTTCGAAGCGATGCGCGAAGCCCAAGGCTACGTCGACTACCTCGGTGCTTTGCAACGCGACCGGCTCGTCATCGAGGCGGCCAGCGCAATCGTGCGGCGGCTGCAGATGATTTCTTCGGTCCTGATAGATTGCCCATTCGCCGATCGGCTGTACCCGCTCGCGCTGGAAGCGATCGCGCCTCTGCGACGCTTCGGCACGACCGTGCTGCTGACCGACGGCGACGTCGTGCTGCAGCCGCGCAAGCTGCAGCGCTCGGGGCTGTGGGACCCGGTCGATGGGCGCGTGCTGAGCTATATCCACAAAAAAAAGCTGGACGCGGTGCAACACCACTATCCCGCCCGGCAGGATGTAATAGTCGACGACAGACCGCGCGTGCTTGCGGCGATGAAGGCGGTCTCGGGCGAGCGGCTCAGCACCGTCTTTCCGCGCCAAGGCCATTACGCTCACGACGCCGCAGCGCTCGCCGCGAAACCTCCGGCCGGCTTTACGGGCGCGCACATTGGCAAGCTCGTTGAGCGCGACTTTTCGCCGCTGCTAGTCCAGCGACCCTCCCACCCCGCGAACGCGACCCTGAAGACACCATGATCAACCCGATCAACGCCCGTACTCGACAACTGCACCAACTGGGTCAGAGCCTGTGGGTCGACAACATCAGCCGCGACATGCTGGCGACAGGCACCCTCGCCCGCTATATCGCCGAACTTTCAGTGACCGGGCTGACCTCGAACCCGACGATCTTCGAACACGCGATCGGCCAAGGCCGCCGCTACGACGATGACATCGCGTGTCTTATGCGCGAGGGCCAGACCACCGAGGCGACCTTCTTCGCGCTTGCGCTGGACGACCTGAAAGCCGCCGCAGACCTGTTCCGCCCGGTGTTTTACGCCACTGATGGGCGGGACGGCTGGGTCTCGCTGGAGGTCTCGCCCCTACTCGCCGACGACGCGCTTCAGACGATTGCCGCCGCGGCGTCGCTGCATAAGGCCGCGAACCGGCCCAATCTTTTCATCAAGATTCCGGGCACCGCAGCCGGCATCGAAGCCATCGAGCAATCGATCTTTGACGGTGTGCCGGTCAATGTGACCCTGCTGTTCTCGCGCGCGCACTACCTCGCGGCCGCCGAGGCCTACATGCGCGGCATCGAACGCCGCATCCAAGCCGGCCTGAAGCCCAACGTCAGCTCGGTGGCCTCGTTGTTCGTCAGCCGCTGGGATGTGGCGGTGAAGCAGGAAATTTCGCCGCCGTTCCACAACCGCCTGGGCATCGCGATCGCCATGCGCACCTACAAGGCCTACCGCGACCTGCTCGCCTCCCCGCGCTGGCTGAAACTTGCCGCGGCGGGCGCCCGACCGCAGCGGCTGCTGTGGGCCAGCACCGGCACCAAGGACCCGGCCGCGCCCGACACGCTGTACGTCGAAGCGCTGGCGGCGCCCGACACCATCAACACGATCCCGGAGCAGACCTTGCTGGCCTTTGCCGACCACGGAGAAGTAAATACCGCGCTGCCGGCCGATGGGGGTGACGCCGAGGCGGTGATCGAGGAGTTCCGGCGCGAGGGCGTCGACGCGCAGGCGCTGGCCACGCGCCTGCAACGCGAAGGCGCCAATGCCTTCGCCAGCTCGTGGCACGCGCTGCTCGCGCGCATCGAGGACAAGCGCAAGCCTGCGGCCGGCAGCGGCGCATGAGCGCCGATCTTGGTGCAGCCGAGCGCGCCATCGAGAGGTCACCCGCATCGCGGCCGGCTTGGCAGGCGCTCGCCGCTCACCAGGCGAAGACGGCCCATGTTCACCTGCGCGAGCTGTTTGCAGCCGACGATCAGCGCGGCAGGCGCTACACGCTTGAAGCGGCCGGCTTGTACCTGGATTACTCGAAGAACCGCATCGACGACCAGACCCTCGCCCTGCTCGCCGCACTCGCCACCGAATGCGGCCTGGCCGGGCGCATCAAAGCGATGTTTCGCGGTGATCCGATCAACACCACCGAGCAGCGCGCGGTGCTGCACGTGGCGCTGCGCATGCCGG
>JBBQIA010000223.1:0-4027 GCA_038324485.1 Lysobacterales bacterium | reverse complement strand
GGCATCGTCAGCGCGCTGCAGGTGCTTGAAGTGCTGCATCGCCGCGGGCTCAGCTTGAAACAGGCGCTCGCGGACTTGGTGAAAGTGCCGCAGCAGACCGTCAACGTCCGCGTGGCGCCCGGCGTAAAGCCGGCCGAAGCCGAGAGCGTCAAAGCTGCTTTGGCCGTGGCACAAGCTGCGGTACAGGGGCATGGTCGCGCCTTCCTGCGCCCTTCGGGAACCGAGCCGGTCGTGCGAGTCACGGTCGAGGCGGATGATGCGGCGCTGATGCATCGCGTCCTCGATCCCCTCGTGGCCGCCGTGCGCGCCGCCATCTGATTGACGTCATTTGGCCGAGACGCGTGCTCATCCATTCTTCTATCTCTGAACCGTTTAGCGAGTGCTTTTGATGTCCACGATTCCAACCCTCGATATTCGACGCTTCACCGCGCCGTCCAGCGCCGCCGACCGCGAGGCCTTTGTGGCCGAGTTAGGCGCTGCCTACCGAGAGTGGGGCTTTGCTGGCATTCGTGGGCATGGCATTCCTCAGGCTCAAATTGATCTTGCTTATGCCGTCTTTCAGGCTTTCTTTGCACTGCCCGAAGACACGAAACGCCAGTACCACGTGGCCGGCAGCGGCGGCGCGCGCGGCTACACGCCGTTCGGCATAGAAACCGCCAAGGGCGCGCAGCACTTCGATCTCAAAGAGTTCTGGCACGTGGGCCGCGAGATTCCGCGCGACGCGCCGCAGGCTGAAGTGATGCCAGCAAACGTGTGGCCCACCGAGATCGCCGGGTTCCGCGACGTCGCCTATGGCCTCTACACCACGCTCGACCAGCTGGGCTCGCAGGTGCTGTCGGCGCTGGCCCTGCACATCGGTTTGCCGGAGACGTTTTTCGCCGACAAAACCAACGTGGGCAACAGCATTCTTCGCCCCATTCACTATCCGCCGATCACCGCCCCCGACGTGCCTAATGTCCGCGCCGGTGCGCATGAGGACATCAACTTCATCACGCTGCTCGTCGGCGCCAGCGCCGCAGGATTAGAGGTGCGGTCTCGACAGGGTGAGTGGGTGCCCTTTACCGCCGACGCGGACACGATCGTGGTGAACATCGGCGACATGCTTCAGCGTCTGACCAATCACGTTTATCCGTCGACGACGCATCGGGTGGTGAATCCGCCGGGCGAGGCGGCGCGCAAGCCGCGTTACTCAACGCCGTTCTTCCTGCACCCGAACCCGGATTTCCTGATCGAGACCCTGCCGTCGTGCATCACGGCCGAAAACCCCAATCGCTACCCGGCGTCGATCACCGCGCATGGCTATCTAATGGAGCGCCTGCGCGAGATCAAACTCGCCTAATTCATCCCTCGTCGCGGAAGTCTTTGGCTTTCGCGGCGATTAGGGCGCCGGCCAGACGGTCCGGCAGGTATTTCGAGAGCGCGGCAATCAGGCGATTCGCGCGCCCGGTGATGATGCGCTCGCGCCCAGACTCCACGGCATCGATGCCCAGTTTCGCCACGGTGGCCGCGTCGAGCCAAATGCCCTTCGGCAGTTTGGACACGGTGGCGCGCATGCCGTTGACGTCGTGAAACTCGGTGTAGGTCATGCCAGGGCAGAGGGCGGTGACGTGCACGCCCTTCGGCGCCATTTCTTTCGCCAGCGTTTCGCTGAAGCGAATCACGAAGGCCTTGGTTGGGCCGTACAGGGTGTGTCCCGCCGTGGGCGGCACCAGCCCTGCCAGCGAGGCCACGTTGAGGACGCGCCCGTGCCCCGCGGCCTCCATGGCGGGCAGGAAGCGATGCGTCAGTTCGCACAGCGAGATCAGCAGCACCTGCAGTGAGGCTTGATGCGTGGCCCAATCCTTCGCAAGGTAGCGGCCCGGAACGCCATAGCCCGCGTTATTGACCAAGGTATCGACGGCCCAATCGCGTTCCTGACACAGCGTATGCAGCCGCTCGGCGGCGCCGGCTTCGGCCAAGTCCATCGCCACGGTTTCGACTCGAACCTGCGGCCGCAGACGTTCAGCCAGAGCGTCTAGCCGATCCAGTCGGCGGGCAACAAGCACGAGCGGCTTGCCGCGGGCGGCGTAATCGCAGGCTATGGCTTCGCCAATGCCGCTGGAGGCCCCGGTGATCAGGGCGAAACGGTCGGTGCGTAGGGAAGAGGGCATGATTCGGGCTCACAAGTCGGGCTGCTATCCTTCCGCGTCTTGGACCCTTGGAGCAAGCAGGCATGCGTTCTCGCATCGTGGCTGGAAACTGGAAGCTCAACGGCACCCGTGCCAGCGCACAGGCTTTATTGGACAGCGTAGCTACGGGTCCCTTGCCCGCCGGCGTGCAGTGCTTGGTCCTGCCGCCCCTGCCTTACTTGGCCGAATGCGTTCGTTCCCATGACGGGCGCGGCCTCCATTTCGGCGCTCAAGACCTGGATCTTCACGAGGCCGGCGCGTTCACCGGCGAAGTGTCCGGCGCCATGCTTCGCGACATTGGCGCGACCCACGTCTTGGTCGGCCATTCCGAGCGCCGCGAATATCACGAAGAGTCCAGCGACCTAGTGGCCGAAAAAATGCTGGCCGCGCGCCGCGCCGGTTTGGTGCCCATCCTTTGCGTTGGTGAAAGCCTGCACCAGCGCGAGGCCGGCCAGACCGAATGGGCGCTCGGCGGCCAAATTGCAGCGGTCTTGAAGCGCGGCAGCATCGAGGCGTTTCGCGGCGCCGTTTTGGCCTACGAGCCGGTCTGGGCCATTGGCACCGGGCGCACGGCCAGCCCGGCGCAGGTGCAAGAGGTTCACGCTTTCCTGCGTAGCGAACTGCGCGCCCACGATGCTACAATTGCCGACTCACTGCCCATCCTTTACGGGGGCAGCGTAAAGGCCTCCAACGCCGCCGAGCTGTTTGCGCAGCCGGACGTGGATGGGGGACTGATCGGCGGAGCATCGCTGGTCGCCAACGACTTCCTCGCCATTGTCGCTGCCGCGGCCCGGTGAAATAGAAAAGCCATGAATCTGATCGTTCTCGCCACCGTTATTTACGTCCTCGTCGCCATCGCGATGATTGTGCTCATCCTCATGCAGCGCGGCGCGGGTGCGCAGGCGGGCAGCGGTTTTGGTGCAGGCGCCTCGGCCACCGTGTTCGGTGCCTCAGGCTCGGCTAATTTCCTCTCTACGGCCACGAAATGGCTCGCCGTACTGTTCTTCGGCATGAGCCTTGGCATGGCGTGGTACGCCAGTGGCCATGGTGGCCGTCTGATGCCGAGCGAGGTCGTTGACGTTGGCCTGATGTCGGGTGCCGCCGCGGAAGAAGCGCCGGCCGCGACAGATGCCGTGCCGGCAGACGCTGCAGAGGTCGTGGAGCCGGAAGCGGTGATCGACGCCGGGGCCGATGCTCCTGAAGCGCCGACCGAGCCCACGCCGCAGGAAATTCCGCCGCAAGGCAATTCAGGCGGCTAATCGCCTGATACAATCTCGCTGCTCCGCGAGTCATACGGAGCAAGAAATAAGTGCCCAGGTGGCGGAATTGGTAGACGCACTACCTTGAGGTGGTAGCGACTTAGGTCGTGGGGGTTCGAGTCCCCCCTTGGGCACCACAATCGAAACGAATAGAGCCGCGTCTGTCCTGGATGCGGCCGCCATGCGCCCCACGGGGCGCTCGCTGAGGGCCTGCATGCTGGGCGAATACCTGCCGATCTTGCTGTTCCTGATCGTCTCCACTGGGCTGGGCGTGGTGCTTCTTGCCGCCGGCTGGATTCTGGGGCCGAGTCGCCCTGACGCGGAAAAGCTCTCGCCCTACGAGTGCGGCTTCGAGGCCTTTGAAGACGCGCGCATGCCCTTCGACGTGCGCTATTACCTCGTCGCCATCCTGTTCATCGTGTTCGACCTTGAGATCGCCTTCGTGTTTCCGTGGGCGGTGGTGTTCCGAGACGTCGGTGAGCCTGCGCTTTGGGCCATGGGCATCTTTCTCGGCATTTTGGTGTTCGCGTTCATCTACGAATGGAAAAAGGGAGCGCTCGAATGGGAGTGATCCAGACCGTCTCGCGCGTCATGCACAAC
>JBBQIA010000222.1:0-4034 GCA_038324485.1 Lysobacterales bacterium | reverse complement strand
CAAAGCCAGTGCAAGTGGGACGGCACGGCCGAGAAGAGCGGCGCGTGCGGAGCGCGGGGGGGCGCAATCGGTCATGTGTGAAGGTGCGCCTCGTGAAGACCGGCCGATGCTAACAGTGAGAACTGCGTCACACCTAGCGCGCCTGCACGCATCGTCAAAATAGGTCAAAAACCGTGATGAGATCGACACTTTTCCGGCGATGCCGCCGTTTCCAAGCCCTCAGGCTTCGGGTCGCATGTAGGGGAAAAGCAGCACATCGCGAATCGAGGCGCGGTCCGTCAAAAGCATCACCAAGCGATCAATGCCAATACCCAAACCGCCAGTCGGCGCCAGCCCCACTTCCAAAGCGCGAATGTAGTCGGCGTCGAAATGCATGGCTTCGTCATCGCCGGCGTCCTTGGCGTCGACCTGAGCCTTGAAACGCGCAGCCTGATCTTCCGGATCATTCAACTCGGAAAAACCATTGGCAATTTCTTTGCCTGCGACAAACAGCTCGAAGCGATCAGTGATGCCCGGCTCGGTGTCGCTTTCACGCGCCAGCGGACTGACTTCGACCGGGTAATGGGTAATGAACGTCGGCTGCAGCAACTGACCCTCGACGAGCGCTTCGAAGAGCTCGAGCAGCAGCTTGCCCCAGCCGTAAGAAGGCTTAATGCGAATGCCGTGGCGCGCGCAGTGCGCGGCCAAGGCCTCACGGTCGCGACAGTCGGCAGCACTGATGGTGGGGTCGGCCTCGCGGACGGCATCGTCCATTCGCCAGCGGCGGAACGCCGGGCCCAAGTCGATCGCCCGACCCTCCCACTCCAGCGCGGTGCGGCCGAGCACCTCTTGCGCCACATCGCGAATCACCGATTCCGTAAGGGTCATGATTTCGGTGTAAGTGGCATAGGCCTCGTACAGCTCAAGCATGGTGAATTCGGGATTGTGGCGTGTCGAAACGCCCTCGTTGCGGAAGTTCCGATTGATCTCATAGACGCGCTCGAAACCGCCGACGACGAGTCGCTTGAGGTAAAGCTCCGGGGCAACGCGCAGGTAGAGATCAAGATCGAGCGCGTTGTGGTGCGTCATGAACGGCTTGGCCGTGGCGCCGCCGGGGATGTAATGCATCATCGGCGTCTCGACTTCGAGGAAGCGTCGCGCATCCAGCCAGCGACGCATGGCGCCAATGATCTTCGAGCGCGTTACAAACACCTCGCGCGACTCCTCGCTGACGATGGTGTCGACGTAGCGCATGCGATAGCGCTGTTCGATGTCGGAAAGGCCGTGAAACTTATCCGGCAGCGGACGAAGCGATTTGGTCAGTAGGCGGACTGCCGTGACCTTTACCGACAGCTCGCCGGTGCGCGTGCGCGTCAAGCCACCCTCGACCGCAAGAATATCGCCGATGTCCCAGCCCTTGAAGGACTCGTAGGCCTCGCCCAGATCGGCAGCGACGAGATACAGCTGCACGCGTCCAGACATGTCCTGCAGCTGCGCGAAGCTCGCCTTGCCCATGACGCGCTTGGCCATCAGACGCCCGGCGATGCGCACATGCCGTCCGGAGCCTTCGAGTGCTTCCGGAGTCCACGCATCCTTGTCCGCGAACTCCGACTGCAAATCACCGGCGAAGTGCTCGCGCGTGGCGTCGTTCGGGAAGGCCACGCCCTGCGCACGAATCGCCGCCAGTTTGGTGCGCCGCTCGGCGATGAGCTTGTTCTCGTCGATGGGCGTGTCGGCAGTCGTCGGGGTCTGGGTCATGATTTTTGGGCGCGCAAGGCGCATCAGAAAAAGGAAGGGTCAAACAATGACGCCGCCGCGCGAAATGCGGCAGCGACTTAAGCCGCGTCGGTGCGTTTGGCGCCGACCTCAAGGCCGGCTTTCAGGCTGGCTTCGACGAATTCGTCGAGGTCGCCGTCCAGCACCTTTTGGGTGTCAGAGCGCTCGATGCCAGTGCGCAGGTCCTTGATACGACTCTGATCCAGCACGTAGTTGCGGATCTGACTGCCCCAGCCGATGTCCGACTTGGTGGCTTCCACCGCGTCTTTTTCGGCGTTGCGCTTTTGAATTTCCAGCTCGTAGAGACGCGCGGCCAGCATCTTCATCGCGGTGTCGCGGTTTTGATGCTGACTGCGGCCGTTCTGACAGGCCACAACCGTGTTGGTGGGAATGTGCGTAATGCGCACCGCCGACTCGGTCTTGTTGACGTGCTGTCCGCCGGCACCCGACGAGCGGTATACGTCGGTGCGCAGGTCGGCGGGGTTGATCACGATGTCGATGTTGTCGTCGACTTCCGGCGACACGAACACCGAAGTGAAACTGGTGTGCCGCCGATTGTCTGAATCGAAGGGCGATTTCCGCACCAGTCGGTGCACGCCGGTTTCGGTTTTCAGCCAGCCGTAGGCGTACTCGCCTTCGATGCGGATCGTGGCCGACTTAATCCCCGCAACGTCGCCGCCGCTGACTTCCATTAATTCGGCTTTCCAACCGCGCGACTCGCACCAGCGTAGGTACATGCGAAGCAGAATCTCCGCCCAGTCCTGCGCCTCGGTGCCACCGGCTCCGGCTTGGATGTCGACGAAGGCGTTGGCCGCGTCCATCTTGCCGCCGAACATGCGCTGGAACTCGAGCTTCTCAAGATGCACTTGCGCCGCGTCTACGTCAGCCACCACCGCGTGGTAGGTGTCCTCGTCGTCTTCCATCTCGGCCAGTTCAAGCAGCTCAAGCGCGGCCACCATGCCTTCGTCCAAGGCGCGAAGACCGTGCACGACACGCTCAAGCGCAGCGCGCTCTCGACCCAGCGCTTGGGCCTTTTCTGGGTCATTCCAAATCGCCGGGTTTTCCAACTCGCGGCTGACTTCTTCGAGACGTTCGACCTTTAGATCGAAGTCAAAGATACCCCCGAAGCACATCCAGCCGACCCGTCAGGTCGGCGATGCGCTGGCGCACGGGATTGGTCTCCATGGCGCGTTTCCAATGATGCGAAAGACCGCGAATTCTAGCAGGCGGGCTGCCACCAATGGCGCACCATGAGCTGCACGTCGCGGCGACCTCGAAAATCATCAAGGTCGATGCCATAGGCCAGATGCACGTGCGCTGGCGGAGGCCCCAGTGCCGCCCCCCCGAAGTGGATGGCGCTTACCGACTCGCGGCGGCCGGGCATTCCCAATTCGTATTTGACGTGTCGCTCGGAAAGAATTTTCCATTGCCGAACCTCAAACACGCCATCGAACAGCGGCTCGGGGAATCCCTGCCCCCAGGGGCCTGCCAGCCTCAGAGTTTCTGCCGTTTCACGGGTCAGGTCATCGGGCGATAGCTCGCCGTCGCTCCACAGTTCGGCATCGCGCAGCTCGTCGCTCAAGCGACGGCCAACGGCGCGTTCGAAGGCATCGCGGAAGGCGTCGAAGTCTTTCGCGGCCAAGGTCAGGCCCGCTGCCATGGCGTGGCCGCCGAAGCGAATAATCAGTCCCGGATGCATGGCGTCGATGTCGGCCAACGCGTCCCGCACGTGGACGCCAGGAATCGAACGTGCCGAGCCTCGTAGCTGTCCGCTGTCGTCGCCCGCAGGAGCGAAGGCCACGACGGGACGATGCAGCGACTCTTTCAATTTCGAGGCCACCAAGCCCACCACGCCCGGGTGCCAGTCGGGCCCGAACAGGCAATAGGCGTCGTGCCCACCTTCGGGCAGAGGCAGCGAAGCGGCCGCGGCTTCCGCGGTGTCGACCATCTGCTGCTGCAGTTCGCGGCGCTCGGCATTGATGGCGTCGAGCTGGTGGGCTAGGGCCTCGGCGCGGGCCACGTCATCGGTGAGCAAGCATTCGATGCCCAGCGTCATGTCTTCCAAGCGACCCGCCGCATTGATGCGCGGGCCGATACCGAAACCAATGTCCGAAGCAGTCAGGACTTCCAAACGCTTCTGCGCGGCTCGCGCCAAAGCCAGCACGCCGGGCTGGCCTAAGCCTCTGCGCAAGCGCTTTAAACCTGCGGCCACCAGCAATCGATTGTTGTCGTCCAAGGGCACGAGATCGGCCACGGTGCCGACGGCCACCAAGTCCAGC
>JBBQIA010000221.1:0-4047 GCA_038324485.1 Lysobacterales bacterium | reverse complement strand
GAGGCTCGTTCAAGCGCTGCATCACGGTGCTGGCGCTGACGGCCGGAAGAAGGTCGAGATACACCGTGGCGTGGCCCTGAGCGTGAATGGCCGCGCGAAGATCGGGGCCGATGGCGTAGAGCAAGCTGCCCTCGATGCCAGTTTCGGTCAGCACGCATTCGCCCTGGCGCTGATGCGCCGCGCCTTCGGCGTCTTGCCAGTGCGCCACGACCGGCTTCAGCGGTGCACCGGCGAAGCGGCTGCGAAGAAAATCGCTCCACGCGATGTCGAAGCCGCAGTTCGAGGCCGTCAGCGCCACGGTGGGTACGCCGCGTTCCGCCAGCCAGGGCATCCACGCCCCATCCGAGCCCAGCTGTGGCCAACTTCCGCCGCCCAGTGCCAGCACCACGGCCTTCGCATCGATGGCGCGCAGGCCCTGTGGGCCGTGCATCAGCGCCCGGCCGTCGGCATCAAAACCTTGCCAGCGTTCGCGCATGTGCATGCGAACGCCCTGCTCGCGCAGCCGGTGTACCCAGCTCCGCAGCAGCGGCGCCGCTTTCATGTCGGCGGGGAAGACGCGCCCCGAACTGCCCACGAAAGTTTCGATGCCGTGCACATGCGTCCAGTCGCGCAGGGCGGCTGAATCAAAACCATTGAGCCAGCGCGAGACGGATTCCGCGCCACGGCTGTAGCGCTGATCGAAGCGTGGACGAGGGTCGCTGTGGGTGAGGTTCAATCCGCCGCGGCCGGCGATCAAGAACTTGCGTCCCACCGAGGCCTTGGCGTCGAACAGGTCGACTTCGGCGCCGGCACATCGTGCGGCTTCCGCGGCCATCAGACCTGCAGGGCCGCCGCCGATGACGACGACGCCCGCGTAGTGCTGGACGTCAGCGGGGGCAGTGCCGCTGTTCGGTTCAACGATGGGGGCGTGGCCAAGCACAGGGTCCGACACTCGGGTTCCTTTTTGATGCGGCCATAATCAGTGGCGCGCGTGATGTGAGGCGCTCAGTCTGTCGCGCTTGTGCGGCCTGTCAATGCGAACAGTGCGGCCCATCGTGTTGGGCGGGGCCGCGAGCGAGCGATAATTCCATGATGTCTGAAGCCGTTCTCAACATCGCTGCCTATCGCTTCGTGCCGATTGGTGATCCGGCCGCGCTCCGTCCGTGGCTGCATGGATTGGCCGAGTCGGCCGATTTGCTGGGAACGGTGCTGCTCGCGCCCGAGGGACTGAATCTGTTCTTAGCCGGCGCGGAGGACGGCGTGCGTGCTTTTCTGTCAGCTCTTCGCGAAGACCCGCGCTTCACGGCAATGGCCGTCAAGGAAAGCTGGAGTGCTGAACGGCCATTCGCACGACTGAAGGTCAAGCTCAAGCGCGAAATCATTGCCTTTCGTCGCGATGGCATTGATCCCATTGATCAAGCCGCGCCGTCCGTCAGCCCTGTTGAACTCAAGCGCTGGTTAGACCGCGGCCATGATGATGCAGGGCGCCCCGTCATCTTGCTGGACACGCGTAACCGCGAGGAGGTGGCGCACGGCACGTTCGAGGGCGCATTGACCTTGCCGATCGACGACTTCGTGCAGCTGCGAGCGGCGCTTGAGCCGCAGCGGGGTAACTGGGAAGGCGCGACCGTGGTGAGTTTTTGCACCGGCGGCGTGCGCTGCGAGAAGGCCGCGCCGCTGCTGCGGCAGGACGGATTCGGCGACGTGCGTCAGCTGGAGGGCGGGATTCTTGGCTACTTCGAGCAGGTTGGCGGCGCGCACTGGGACGGCGCCTGCTTCGTGTTTGATAAGCGTGTTGCGCTCGCGCCGGACTTAAGCCCGGTGGCGAGAAATCCGACTTAGCAGGAATGCGATTTAGCGCGAATCCGCGCCGTCGATGGAAATCAGCTCGACCTCAAACAGCAGCGGCTGGTTGCCCGGGATGACCCCGCCGGCGCCGCGTTGCCCGTAGCCCAAGTCGGCGGGAATCGCCAGTTCGCGGAGTTCTCCAACGCGCATGCCCGCCACACCCTCGTCCCAGCCGCGAATTACGCGACCAGCGCCGAGCGGGAACGCGAAAGGCTCGCCGCGCGTGTGCGAGCTGTCGAAGCTCGCGCCTTTGCGGCCAGGTTCGCGTTCGTCGTAAAGCCAGCCGGTGTAGTGCACGCGAACGGTCTGGCCGCTGCGCGCCTCCGCGCCGTCGCCGGCACGAAGGGTGGTCTTGACCAGATCGGGCGGCGCGCCGCCCGCGGGATCCGCCGTCGACCCGCCGCAGGCCGCGAGGCCCAAGGCAAGAAGACTGATGCCGACGATTTGCGTGATCCACTTCATTCGACAAACTCCGACCAATTACTCGCTGCGATTGGGCTTGCCCTTGAAGCCGCCGGGTTTAAACCCACCGGGCTTGAAGCCGGGCTTCTTGGCAAATCGCGGCGGGGCGCCTTGCTCTTCGCCGCTGTCGTCCTTGGTCGGGTCATAGGCTTTGAGCATCAGTGCCTGACCCGCCACGCGCACCTTCTTCAAGTGAGCCATGATTTCCTTCGGCATGCCTTCCGGAAGATCAACCAAGGTGTCGTTGGTGCGGATGTTGATGCGGCCGATGTGCGCGGCTTCCAAGCCGGCTTCGTTGGCGATGGCGCCGACGATGTTGCCCGGCTTCACCTGATGCGAGTGACCGACGGCGATCCAGTAGGTCGCAAAGCCGGGGTCCGGCGCGCGCGGCGCGTCGAACTTGGCCGGACGCGGCTTCGGGCCGCCGTCTTCGCGCGGGCCGCGCATTTCCGGCCGCCAGCTCATCGGTTCGCCGCGCGGCTGACGCGGGGCGCCTTCAAAGTCGCCGCGTTCGCGACGTGCGGGGCGCTCCTCGCGCTCTGTACGTTCGGCGCGCGGCTCGCGGGCATTCGCGTCGAGCAGCAGGGGCGTGTCGCCCTGCAGCAGGCGCGCGAGGGTCGCGGCAATCTCAATCGCCGGCACGTTGTGCTCGGTCTCGTAGCGCTCAACCAAGGTGCGGAACATGTCCGAATCTTCGGTGGCCTGCCGCGCCTGCGTGATGCGCTCAAGGAAGCGAGCGATGCGCGAGTCGTTGACGGACTGCACGGTGGGCAGGGTCATCGGCTCGATAGGCTGACGCGTGGCGCGCTCGATGGCTTTCAGCATGCCGCGCTCGCGCGGGCTGACGAACAAGATGGCCTCGCCGCTGCGTCCAGCACGGCCGGTGCGGCCGATGCGGTGAACGTAGCTTTCGGTGTCGTACGGAATGTCGTAGTTCAGCACGTGGCTGATGCGTTCGACGTCCAGCCCGCGCGCGGCCACGTCGGTGGCCACAAGAATGTCGATCTTGCCGTCTTTGAGCTGCTGAATCGTGCGCTCGCGCTGGGCTTGCTGCACGTCGCCATGGATCGCGGCGGCGGCCAGACCGCGGGCCGCCAAGCGGTCTGCCAACTCCTGCGTGCCCTGCTTCGTGCGCGCGAAGATGATCATCGCTTCAAAGGGTTCGGCTTCGAGGATTCGGGTTAGCGCATCTAGCTTATGCAGGCCGCTCACCAGCCACATGCGCTGGCGAATGTTGGTCGCGGTGGTGGTCTTGGCCTTAATGGCCACTTCCACGGGATCTTTCAAATAGGTCTGGGCGATACGCCGAATCGGCGGCGGCATCGTGGCCGAGAACAGCGCCACCTGACGCTGCGGCGGGGTCTTTTTCAGGACGGCTTCGACGTCGTCGATGAAGCCCATGCGCAGCATCTCGTCGGCTTCGTCGAGCACGAGCGCTTTCAGCTGCGACAGATCGAGCGAGCCGCGCTCGAGGTGGTCGATGACGCGGCCGGGCGTACCGACAACGACGTGTACGCCGCGCTTCAGGGCGCTGAGCTGCGGGCCGTAGGCCTGTCCGCCGTAAATCGGCAGCACTTGGAAGCCCGGAATGAACGAGGCGTACTTATGAAATGCCTCGGCGACCTGGATGGCCAGTTCGCGCGTCGGCGCCAGCACCAGGGCCTTCGGCGACCCGGCGGGCTCCGACGCGATCCGCGCCAGCAAGGGCAGGGCGAACGCGGCGGTCTTGCCGGTGCCGGTCTGCGCTTGGCCGAGGAC
>JBBQIA010000220.1:0-4050 GCA_038324485.1 Lysobacterales bacterium | reverse complement strand
CTGCTCGATCAGAGCCGCATCGGCCTCCACGACCACGCCCGCCTTCGGCCGGATCACCAAATACATTTGCGCCAGCGGCGATTCACCGATGGCGATGCTGCTATCGATGCGCTCACCCTGCAGGTGTTCGCGGAACAGGGCTTCGATGCGATCACGCACGTCGCCGCTGAAGCGGTCGCGTGGAATGTAGACCAGCGCCGAGAAGAAGCGGCCGTAGCGATCGCGGCGCAGGAACAAGCGACTGCGCACACGCTCTTGCAGGGCCAGGATGCCCATTACCGTGGTGTAGAGCTCATCGGTAGAGCTCTGGAACAGTTCGTCGCGCGGCAGGATGTCCAAGATGTGGCGCAGGGCCTTACCGCTGTGGCTGCTGCTCGCCAGGCCCGAGCGCTCCATGATCTGGTCATGGCGACGGCGCACCAGCGGGATTTCCCACGGACGGCGGTGATATGCGCCCGAGGTGTACAGACCCAAGAAGCGCTGCTCGGCGATGGCCTCGCCGTCTTCGTTGTAAATCAGCACCCCGATGTAGTCCATGTACCCCGGGCGATGCACCGTGGCGCGGGCATTGGTTTTGGTCAGGATCAAGACGTCGCGCTCGCCAGCCTGACGATGCGCAGCAAATTCCTTCACCGTGCGCGGCGGATGCATGGCTGCGTGGCGCATCAATCCAAGGCCGCTGCCCTCCACCGCGGCAAGACGACGCTCACCGTCTACGTCGGTGACGCGGTACTCGCGATAGCCCAAAAAGGTGAAGTGGTTGTCGGCCGCCCAGCGCAGGAAGTCCTGCGACTCGGCGCGCACAATGTCGTTGACGGGCAGCGCCCGCGTCGCCAGATCGTTGGCCGCGCTCACCATGATGTCGCGCATCTGCGCCCAGTCCTGCACGCACACACGCACGTCAGACAAGGACGCTTCGATGCTGGCAAGAATGTCGGCGAAGTCTTCCGGCGACTGCCGATCCAACTCGATGTGCATCAAGGACTCGCCCTCGATGACGGGGTGCACCAGCAGATGCAGGCCGATGCCGCGCTCGGCCAGCGCCATGCTCACCGAGTCGACCAGAAACGGCATGTCGTCGTTGACGATCTGCAGCACGCTGTGCGCGCTGTCATAACCGGTCTGACTGCGTTCTGGGTGGAACAAGCGCAGCTTCGGCTGCCCGGCCTGCCTCGGCTTGGCGAAGGCCAAGAAATCTCTCGCCACAGCGAGCCAGCCTTCGATGGCGCGAACGGCCATGTCTTCCGGCGGAATCCGCGCATAAAAGCGCTCGACGAATCGCGCTAAGGCGGCGCCGTCAGCGCCAGACCCCTCCGCGGCCTTAACCAATGCAGCGAGGGCGGGATTCGGCGTGGCGTTCGGGGCGCTCATGAGGTCGGTCAGTCCGGCGGCATGTGAAGGCCAAATTGTACGCCTTCGGTCACGACTCTGGCCGCCAGCTTGGCGTAATCTGGGCTTCTCGCGTCACGGACTGCCCCATGCTCGCTGGCCCGTCCATCGCTCCGTCAGCCCCCGCCGCCGCGCCGTCTCGTACGGTTGCGGTGAGCGCGCCGCTGCCTGCGGTGTCGATGCCGGCCACTTCAACGCCAGTTCAAACCCTGCGCGCCGTGGTGCCCGCCACCGCCGGTGCGCCGCGTAATCCGCTGGAAGATGTTCGCACTCGCGTGGCGATTCAACAGCTTCAAGCCCGCGACCGCGAAGTGCGTCAACACGAGCAGGCCCACATGGCCGCGGCCGGCGGTCTGCTGAAGTCAGGCCCCAGCTACAGCACCATCTCCGGTCCCGACGGCAAGCTCTACGCCATCGGGGGCAGCGTTGAGATCGACACCAGCGAAGCCAGCGACGAGCCAGAAGAGAACGCCGATAAGGGGCGCCGCATTCAGGCTGCGGCATTAGCCCCCGCCCAGCCTTCCTCGGCCGACCTTGCCGTCGCCAGTCTTGGGGCACGCATGGAGCAGCGCGCCCTGGCCGAAATCGCACGCCGCGAATCCGCCGCGAACGCCTATACCGAACAGGCCTCGCTGGGAGCGGCGCTGCGCACACGCGGCGAACCGCCACAGACGCTGGGTCGGGTGGTCGAGCGCGTGGCCTAAAGCCCGCGTCCCGACCGAGCCTCGTGGCCTACTGGTCTAATTCAGTCCAGCGCCGAAAGGCCTCATCCAACGACTTTTGAGTGGTGGCCATGCGAGCGTGATGCTCGGCTTGAGCCTGCGCGTCCTGCGTATAAAAGCCAGCGGCAGAAAGCGTCGCGCTCAGGGCGGCAATGTCTTTTTCCAGCGCGTCAATCTGCGCCGGCAGAGCATCCAATTCGCGCTGCTCTTTGAAGCCCAGCTTGCGCTTCGCGGCAGGCGTGGCCACCGCAGCCGCGACGGGCGTTGGAGCGCGAACCGAGGCTGCATTCGTCCGCGATCCGCCGGAATCCGTCGTTGCCGGACGCTGGCGCAGCCAGTCGGTATAGCCGCCCACGTACTCCGAGACGCGACCACGTCCCTCCATCACCACCGTCGAGGTCACCACCGAGTCGATGAAGTCACGATCGTGGCTGACCAGCAGCAGAGTGCCGGGGTAATCGCCCAGCAGTTCTTCAAGCAGCTCTAGCGTCTCGACGTCTAAATCGTTGGTCGGTTCGTCCATCACCAAGAGGTTCGAGGGCTGCGCGAACAGCCGCGCCAGCAGCAAGCGATTGCGCTCACCGCCGCTCAACTTGTGAATGGGCGCACGGGCGCGCTCGGGCGTGAACAAGAAGTCCTGCAAATACCCCATCACGTGCTTGCGCTGGCCGCCCACTTCGACGAAGTCCGCGCCCTGCGAGACGTTATCGAGGGCATTCCAGTCCTCGCGCAGCGCCTTGCGGTACTGGTCGAAATACGCCACCTGCAGGCCGGTGCCCTGACGCACTTCGCCGGCCTGCGGCGTCAGTTCGCCCAGAAGAAGCTTGATGAGTGTGGTTTTGCCGCTGCCATTTGGCCCAATCAGGCCGATGCGATCGCCGCGCATGATGGTCATATCGAGGTCGGTCACCAAACGCTTTTCGCCGTGCGAGAAGCTCAGGCCCTTCGTCTCGATGACCTTGCGGCCACTTTGCTGGCCCTCGGCCAGCGCCATGCGCACATTGCCAGTTTTATCGCGGCGCTCCGAGCGCTCCTGACGCATGGCTTCCAAACGCCGAACGCGGCCTTCGTCGCGGGTGCGGCGGGCCTTGATGCCCTGCCGAATCCACACTTCTTCCTGCGCCAGCATCTTGTCGAACTTGGCATTTTCTTGGGATTCGGCGTGGGCGCGCTCTTCCTGCCGACGCAGGTAGTTGGCCCAGTCGCCCGGCCAGCTGCTCAAGCCGCCGCGATCGATTTCAATGATGCGCGTGGCCAGACGCTTCAGAAAGCGCCGGTCATGGGTCACGAAGACGATCGAGCCCTTCCAGTCGAGCAGGGCCGACTCCAGCGCCTCAATGGCGGCGATGTCCAAGTGGTTGGTCGGCTCGTCGAGCAACATCACCTGCGGCTCGGCCACAAAGGCGCGGGCCAGCAGCACGCGACGCTTCAGGCCGCCGGACTGGGCATTGAACGACAACTCGCCGTCCAGCCCCAAGCGCGTCAGCGTCGCGTCCACGCGAGCCTCTAAACGCCATCCGTCCGCCGCATCAATGCGCGACTGCACGGCGCCGAGGGCGTCCATGTCGATGTCGTCGGCATGACTGAGGCGATGAAATTCAGCGATGTCAGCGCCGACCGACCCGAGGCCGTCGGCGACCACGTCGTAGACGGTGCCTTCCAAATGCGAGGGCACCTCTTGCTCCAGCCGGGCCACGCGCACGCCCGACTCCAGGCGGCGTTCGCCTTCGTCCGGGCTGATTTCGCCAGCAATTAGCTTCAGTAGGGTGGATTTACCGGCGCCATTGCGGCCGATGAGGGCGATGCGTTCGCCGGGCTCGATCGCGAAATCGATACCGTCGAGCAAACGTGGGCCGCCGACGCCATAGTCGACGCCTTGGAGAGTAAGTAAGGGCATAGCGCACAGTTTACGGGTCGAAGCGCCTCGGTTGGCTCCCGT
>JBBQIA010000219.1:0-4053 GCA_038324485.1 Lysobacterales bacterium | reverse complement strand
TCGCGTCGTTGGGCACAGGCCTGGGCATGTCCACTGTGGCAGAAGGCGTCGAGACCGAAGCGCAAGCGCAGATGGTGGCTGCCGCCGGCGTATCTGTCATGCAGGGTTATCTCATTGCCAAACCAACGCCGGTGCATGCCCTGGGCGAGCTCATTTCTCGGCTGGAAGGCGCTGCCGCTCCGCATTTCAATCAAATCAAGGGCTGAGCACCATGTCGGAACTTCTGTTCAGCCTTGCCTACTTCAGTCGCAATGCCATCGAAGGCACGCCGCAGCAGGTGCATGCCCACATCGAAGAGATCTTGACCAGCGCCAGGCGCAATAACGGCAAACACGGCGTGACGGGTGCCTTGCTCTTCAGCGACGGATGTTTTGCGCAGGTGCTCGAAGGCGCGCGCGGCGACATCGAAGCGATCTTCGAGACGATTCAATGCGACCCACGCCACAAGGACGTAACGATCATGCATTTGCACCCCATCGAGCAACGTGGCTTCGGTGAATGGTCGATGGCGTTCGCTGGTATCGAGGGCGTGTCTAACGACCCGCAACTACTGGCCGATGGCATGGGTACGACCGACGGCATCCTGACCACCCCGGCGGGCAAGAGCCTGCTTGCGGCGTTGCACAGCGTCGTGCGCCGCGACGACGTGGCGCGTCGCGAAGAGATCGCCGCCCCGTGAGCCGCAGCGACTTGGGCCGAATGTGTGCAGTCTTCCACGCGAAGGTACCGACCGCATTCACCGACCGCAGTCAACAGCCGCTGAGTCAACGGGCCTTCACTCAAGTCGAGCTCCGACCTGCCGATATTTATGACAGAACACAGGGCGCTACCGACGGTATGCGCCGCCACAAAGAGAACCTTTCATGAACACCACTCTGACGCTGGAATTTTCGCAACCCGATCTTCTCGAACCGCTGCTGGCCTTGAGCGCTGCGGAACTCGACGCACTCGAATTCGGCGTCATCGGCATGGATGCCGACACGAAAGTGTGCGACTACAACACCCTTGAAGCGAAGTTGGCCGGTCTGTCCAAAGAACGCGTCATCGGTCACCCGCTCTTCACCATGGTCGCCCCCTGCATGAACAATTTCATGGTGGCGCACCGCTTCGAGGAAACCGCCGCCGCCGGCGAAGTGCTCGACGTGACGCTCGACTATGTGCTCACGCTGCGCATGCGCCCGGCGAAGGTCAAGATGCGCCTTTTGGCCAGCCCAGGCGCTGACCGTCGCTTCGTTCTCATCAACCGAAAGCCATGATGTGCGCCGATATCGACAGCGACCTGGCCGAGGAACATGAAGCGCTGACCCAGTTCGTCTACCTGGCCCCAGCCGGCCTGGTGCAGGCGCGCAGCGACGGTGAGATCGTGATGATCAACCCTGTCGCAGCGCAGCTCATGATGCCGCTGTCGCACGACGGCGACCTGTCGAACCTGTTCACGGCGCTAGAAGACATCGCACCCGACCTGCGTTCGCGCCTGACCGCCTTCACCGCGCCGCAAGGCATGGTGTGCGACGGCGTGCACTTGCTGGTACCCGGCAGTGCCAAGGGTGGGCGACGCCTGTTCTCGTTCAGCCTGATCAAGCTCGACGACAGCCGCTTCATGGCGATGCTGCAGGACGTCACCGCCCAGGCCCAGCGAGAACACTTGCTGCGCCATCAGGAGATGTGGCTGACTGCCATCCTCACGGGGGTTTCGGACTATGCGTTGATCGATCTCGACGCCAACGGCTGCGTGACAGCGTGGAACGAGAGCATCGGCCGCGTCACCGGCCATGGTGCCGAGGTGGTTGGCCGCTCGCTCGCGGTGTTCTACCCGGAGGATGCGATCACGCCCGAACGCGTGCTGGACCGTCTTCACGAGGCAGAGCAGAGCGGCTGGAGCCTGGACGACGGCTGGCGCATGCGCGCCGACGGCCAGCGCTTCTGGGGCAGCGCGATGATCGCGCCGCAGCGCGCCGTGGACGCCACCAACCCGCTCGCCGCCGCGTTCGCCAGCACCGACCAGAACGGCTATTGCCTGATCATTCGCGACATGTCGGGTCACCGCGACGCCGCTGCAGATGCGCGTCATGCCGCGGTGTGCGACCACCTGACGGGTATCGGCAACCGCCGCGCCTTCTTCGACGCGGCCGAGACCGAACTTCGGCGCTGGCGGCGGGAGCCGCGTCCGCTGACGCTAATGCTGATCGACGCCGATCACTTCAAGAAAATCAACGACACCCATGGCCACCCGGTCGGCGATGCCGTGCTGCGTCACATCGCGCGCTTAATGGGCGCCACCTTCCGCCAGGTTGACGTGGTGGCTCGCGTTGGCGGCGAGGAATTTGCCGTGTTGCTCCCGTCGGCAGATCTGGCCAGCGCGCAGCGCGTGGCCGAACGCCTGCGTGCCGCGCTTGAAGCGCAGCCGACGCCGACTGACGGCGGTCCGGTGGCTTGTACGGTCAGCATTGGCATCGCGACGATGGACGAAGACACCCCCAGTGTCGAAGCGTTGCTCAAACGTGCCGACGAAGCCCTGTATGCGGCCAAGCACAGCGGCCGAAATCGGGTCTGCGGGCCTGTGATGGTGCCTGCCGAGGCAGGCTGAGCGTCGTGTCGGGCACCGTTTCCGAAGCGGCCTACGAGGCGCTGATCCAGTTCCTGTACCAGGCACCTATCGCCTTGGTGCAGACGACCTTCGACGGCGAGGTCGAGCTGATCAATCCGACCTCGGCGCAGCTGTTGATGCCGTTGTCCAAAGATGGCTCGCTGGACAACCTGTTCAACCTGCTCGAAGGCGCGGCGCCGGAACTTCGGGGCCTGGCGCAGGCCGCGCTGGATGAGGGCGACGTGATCTGCAACGGGCTGCGCTTCACGTCGCCAGGCGGCAGCGCCGAGGGCGTGAAGACACTGTCGATCAGCATCGTCCGGCTCGATGGCGGGCGCCTGATGGCGGTGCTAGACGATGTCAGCCAGCAAGTGCGGCAGGACCAGAAACACCTCGACCGGCGCGTGCGCGATGCCGCGTTGGTAGATGTGCTGACGCAGATGCCCAACCGGGCGGCGCTGAGCTCGACGATTACCAACGCGTTACTGCGGCATGAGCGAGACGCGGGATCACGGTTTGCCGTCCTGTTCCTGAACTGCGACCGTTTCAAGCGTGTCAACGACCTGTACGGTACCGCCGTCGGCGACGGTCTGCTCGGCGTCATGGCGGCCCGCTTGCGCGGCGTGCTGCGCGCCGGCGAATCCATCGCGGCAAGGTTTGGCAGCGACGAGTTCGTCGTGCTCCTCGGGTCCCTGGCTGGCAGTGACGAGGCGCTGGTGATCAGCCAGCGTGTGATTGACGTGCTCGGCGCGCCCTGCGACGTGGCCGGGCATGCGCTGACCTGCAGCGTCAGCGGCGGCTTGCTGCTCGGCGAAGGCGCCGAAGGCGATGCCCACGCCATGATGCTCGACGCCAGCATCGCGATGGTCGAGGCCAAGCGCCAGGGCGGCGGCCGCTTCATCCTCTTCGAGCCGGGGATGCGCGAGCGTGCGATGCAGCGCGCCCGCACCGAGTCCGAACTGCGGGTGGCGCTGGCCGAAGGGCAGCTGTTCGTGGTTTACCAGCCGATCGTCGCGCTGCACGGGGCGGAGACCGGCCAAGGGCACGTCGGTCGCGTCGGCTGTGTCGGCGTCGAGGCTCTGGTGCGCTGGCGGCATCCGCAGCGCGGCACAGTGCCGCCGTTCGAGTTCATTGGCGTGGCCGAGGACTGCGGGCTGATCGGTGCGCTTGGCGATTTCGTGCTCGCCACCGCGGTGCAGCAGCAAAAACGCTGGCTCGATGGGCCCGGCTCGGCGGCGCCAGGGTGGACCGCGGTGAACCTGTCGCGAGCCCAGCTACGGCAGCCCGACTTTGTCGCCTCGGTGCAGGCGCTGCTGGTCGCCACTGGTTTGCCACCCCGGTGTCTGCATCTCGAAGTCACCGAGAGCATGGCCGCGCAGGACGCTGCTGTACAGGCGGTGCTGAAGCAATTGAAGGCGCTGGGCGTGGTGCTGGCGCTCGACGATTTCGGCACCGGCTACTCGTCG